>NZ_DASVSI010000134.1:0-29857 GCF_036388155.1 Hymenobacter sp.
AGCGGCGACTGAAATATCAGTCGCCGCTTCCGTTTCTCAAGTATCGCCTTTACTTCAGTGAATATTTATTCAAGTAAGCTTGTAAGTCACGCCCATCTACATCCAATTCACTTACTGTTATTCGGGTCATCTCGCCGCTAAGATTACCTCTTGCATAGATGATTAGATACGTTACTGCCGCACGATAACTCGGTTCGACCTTAGTTACCGCCTGGGCTTTTGACCAAGGCAAAAACCCTGTCTTCACCGTCCAGATTCCTTGACTTCCTATTTTTAACTGAGGGCTTTGATTGCGAATTCGCTTAATAGTTTGCCAAAATAGAAGTAGCCCAGTCAAAGGAAAATATACCGCAACCTAACTTTTCAACCAAAATGCTAAGCCTATGCCCGCAAGCAGGAGAAGCATACCGAAGACGAAATTAAATAGAATGGCACTTTGTGAATAGCCAATCTCGTGTTCGAAGCTATTGTCCTGTTTATTAGGAATGGGCTTTTTCATTGATTACTTCGCCACTACGGCTGTAGCGATGCTCAGCTCCTTCAGTTGCGCATCGGCAATGGGTGAGGGCGAGTCAATCATCACGTCGCGGCCGGAGTTGTTTTTGGGGAAGGCGATGAAGTCGCGGATACTGTCGGAGCCGCCCAAGAGGCTGCAGAGACGGTCGAAACCGAAGGCGAGGCCGCCGTGGGGAGGCGCGCCGTACTCGAAAGCGTCGAGCAGGAAGCCGAACTGAGCCTGCGCTTCTTCGGGGGTGAAGCCTAGGAGTGAGAACATACGGGCCTGCACGGCGCGGTCGTGGATGCGGATGGAGCCGCCGCCAATTTCCACGCCGTTTATCACGAGGTCGTAGGCATTGGCGCGGGTCTGGCCGATGGTGGCGGGGTTGTCGAGCAGAGCCAAGTCCTCGGGCTTGGGCGAGGTAAAGGGGTGATGCATGGCGAAGTGGCGGTTTTCCTCTTCGCTGAATTCGAGCAGGGGAAAATCAATTACCCACAGCGGAGAGAACGAGTTGGGGTCGCGCAAGCCGAGGCGGCGGCCCATTTCGAGGCGCAGCTCGCTCATGGCTTTGCGGGTTTTGGCTTCGGGACCGGCGAGCAGCAGGATGAGGTCGCCGGGGTTGGCGTTGAAAGCGGCCTTCCACTTCTGCAATTCCTCCTGCGAGTAGAACTTATCAACCGAAGATTTCACCTGGCCGTCGGGTTCCACACGGGCATACACGAGGCCGGTGGCGCCAATTTGCGGGCGCTTCACCCACTCGGTTAGCTCGTCGATTTGCTTGCGCGTGTATTGCGCGCAGGTGGCGGCGTTGATGCCCAGCACCAACTCGGCGTTGTCGAACACGGGGAAGCCTTGACCCTTTACGATTTCGGTGAGGTCTGAGAACTTCATGGCAAAGCGGGTGTCGGGCTTGTCGTTGCCGTAGTCGCGCATGGCGTCGGCGTAGGTCATGCGGGGCACGGTGGGGAAATCGAGGTTCTTGATTTCCTTGAACAGGTAGCGCACCAGGCCTTCGAACATGTCGAGGATGTCTTCTTGGGTCACGAAGGCCATTTCGCAGTCAATCTGCGTGAATTCGGGCTGGCGGTCGGCGCGCAAGTCTTCGTCGCGGAAGCACTTCACGATTTGGAAGTAGCGGTCGAAGCCCGACACCATGAGCAGTTGCTTGAAGGTCTGGGGCGACTGCGGCAGGGCGTAGAACTCGCCGGGGTTCATGCGCGAGGGCACCACGAAGTCGCGGGCACCTTCGGGCGTAGACTTAATGAGGACGGGGGTTTCGACTTCGATGAACTCCTGGCCATCGAGGTAGCGGCGCACGGCCTGGGCCATTTTGTGGCGCAGCATCAGGTTGTTGCGCACGGGGGTGCGGCGCAGGTCGAGGTAGCGGTACTTCATCCGCAGGTCGTCGCCGCCGTCGGTGTCGTCTTCGATGAGGAAGGGCGGCAGCTTGGCCGGGTTCAGGATTTCGACCTTCTCGGGGCGAATTTCGATGGCACCAGTTGGGATTTTGTCGTTTTTGGAATACCGCTCGGCTACGCGGCCCGTCACTTGCAGCACAAATTCGCGGCCGAGTTGGCGGGCGGTTTCGCGCACAGCGTCAGCTTCTACGCCTTCTTCTAGGGTAATTTGGGTGAGGCCGTACCGGTCGCGCAAGTCAATCCAGAGGATGGCGCCTTTGTCGCGGGTGCGCTGCACCCAGCCGCAAAGCGTTACGGTTTGACCAATGTGTTCGGGGCGGAGTTCGCCGCAGGTGTGGGTACGTAGCATCTCGTCAATTAACATTTAACAATTAACATTTAACAATTGCCTCCCTGCACCTTCCAAAGACTGCCCGTTGTTTGCCGGTCATTCCCTGTTAAATGTTAATTGATAATTGTTAAATGAATCTGCCGCGAAGGTAGCCATTAGCTGGGCGGGGCAAAAACGTAAACTTTGATACGGGATGTGCAAAGGCCGACAGCAAGTGCGTTCCTTTGTCTTCTCAATCCCTTTACTTGTTCATGAAACTCCTCCCCTCTTTCGCACTCGCGGCGGCCCTCCTGTTTGCCGGTATTGCCCAGGCGCAAACCAAAGTCAAAACCAAAAGCAAGTCCGACGCGTCGGGCGTTGAGGTAAAATCCAAGGGCACGGCCGGCGCCGTCACCCTCGACGGCCCCATCAAGCGCATCGAGACGCTGTCGGGCATCGACGTTTTCCCCAAGCCAAACTCCAAAAGCATCCTGCTGAGCTTCACCCAGCAATTCACCAAGCCGGGCACGCTGGTAATGACCGATTACAAAAACAAAGTCATTTACCAGACCGCGCTCGACCCCGTCAACAACACCGGCGCGCCGGTCGACCTGGGCAAAATCCCGGCCGGCACTTACCTGGTCGAAGCCAAAACGGGCAATTACGTGTACTGGAAAAAGGTGCGCATCAAGTACCCCGCCGCGCGGCGTTAAGCGTTTAGCGTTTCGGCTCAAAAGCAGAACGTCATGCTGAGCGCAGCCGAAGCATCCCGCCCGCGCAAGTAATTATTTACTGCTGCACGCGAGATGCTTCGGCTGCGCTCAGCATGACGTTCTTTAGTTGTTGCTTTATTCTACTTCCTATGAAAATCGTCGCCTTTCTCCTGTTGATTCTCGGCCTCACCGCCTTTGGGCCCAAGCCCAAGCTCTCCAACGTTAAGCTGGGTTCGGGCCTGACGGTAGGCGTGCCCGCTGGCTTCGCGCCGCTGCCCGACGACGGCATTGCCGTCAAGTACCCTTCGCCGCGCAAGCCGTTGGCGGTGTATTCCAACCCCAGCGGCCGCGTGGACTACAGCGTGGCCGTGCGCCCCACCACCTTCGAGAGCATGGACTACGGCGTGCTGCTCAAAATTTACAAGTCCAGCATCCAACGCCTGTACACCAAAGTTGACTTCTTGAAGGAAGACATCCGCACCGTGAACGGGCGCGATTTTGTGTACTTCGAATTCGTGTCGACCGTGTCCGATTCGCGCCGCACCGGCAACCAGTTGGCGCCCATCAAGCGCTACCAAGCGGTGCAATACGCCATCCAGGGGCAGCAGATGTACGTCTTCACCTTCGTGGCCCCGGCCGACGAGCAGGCCCAGTGGCAGCCCACGGCCCAAGCCGTAATGAACGCCATTTCGCTGAAATAAATCCATTGGCTTCCGTCATTGCGAGGCCGCAGGCCGTGGCAATCCGTCCTCTCAAAACGGCTAGCCCCTGAGACGCGACCAAGCCCCGGCTCTACAAGAATCGGGGCTTTTTATTACCCGTAATTTTGTCACTTTTTAGGGCTGGTCGCTTCGGAAGGAAGGATTGCTTCGCTCCGCTCGCAATGACCAGACCTTGCACCATCCCCCATGACCGACGATTACTTCATGCTGCAAGCCTTGGCTGAGGCCGAGAAAGCCTTGGAAGCCGATGAGATTCCCATTGGCGCGGTGGTGGTGTTCGAGAAGCAAATCATCGGCCGCGGCTACAACCAAACCGAGCAGTTGCGCGACGTGACGGCCCACGCCGAAATGCTGGCTCTCACGGCCGCTGCCAATTATTTGGGCAATAAATACCTGGCCGACTGCACGCTGTATGTCACCATTGAGCCCTGCGTGATGTGCGCTGGCGCCAGTTATTGGGCCCAATTGAAGGCCGTGGTGTTTGGGGCCGATGAGCCCAAAGTGGGTTTTCGGCGGCACGGGCAGCTGCTGCACCCGCGCACCACGCTGCGCGGCGGCGTGCAAGCGGCCGAGTGCGCCGCGCTCATGCAGGCGTTTTTCAATGTGAAGCGGAAATAATCTACATTTGGACCCGCACACGCCACAACCGTAACCGGGGACCCGGCCAACTGTTGTATAGCTGGTGCTTCACCTACTCTTTACCACCCAAAACAACTTTCACTATGGCTTTCGAACTTCCCAAACTCCCCTACGCCTACGACGCGCTGGAACCCACGTTTGACGCGCAAACGATGGAAATCCATCACAGCAAGCACCACCAAGCCTACGTGACCAACCTGAACGCTGCCATTGCCGGTACCGAGATGGAAAACCAGTCCATCGAGGAAATTCTGCACAACATTGCCAAAGCCCCTGCGGCCGTGCGCAACAACGGCGGCGGCCACTACAACCACTCCCTGTGGTGGGCCATCCTCTCGCCCAACGGCGGCGGACAGCCCACCGGCGCCGTGGGCGACGCCATTGCCAGCTCTTTCGGCACGTTCGACAAGTTCAAGGAAGAATTCACCAAAGCCGCAACCACGCGCTTTGGCTCGGGCTGGGCGTGGCTGTGCAAGCAGGCCGACGGCTCGGTGCAAATCTGCTCGACCCCGAACCAGGACAACCCGCTGATGCCCGAAACGGGCTGCAAGGGCCTCCCGGTGCTCGGCATCGACGTGTGGGAGCACGCCTACTACCTCAAATACCAGAACCGCCGGCCCGACTACATCGCCGCCTTCTTTAACCTCATCAACTGGGATGAAGTGAACAAGCGTTTCGCTGAAGCCACGCCCATGTAAAGCCAATCCTGTCGATTGACGTTGGCAGATTTCATCAAAAAGGCCCGCTCCAATCCATGGGGCGGGCCTTTTTGATTTTTGACGCATCCACAAGGCAAGTTCATGGGAGCACAACACAGCGTGCTCAAACAATTCGTGTACGTACCTGCTTTATAGCCGCGTTTCATTCATCTCAAGCCACGGCTCACGCACCGCGACGCACACAACCAATGCCTAACAAAGCTTTTGAGCCCGTTCAACTCGGCGCGCTCACCCTCACGAACCACCTTGTAATGGCTCCCATGACGCGCAGCCGCGCCCTGGGCAACGTGCCCAACGAGCTGATGGCGGAGTACTACCGCCAGCGCGTGTCGGCCGGCCTCATCATCACGGAAGGCACTTCGCCGTCGGCCGATGGGTTGGGCTATGCGCGCATTCCGGGCCTGTTCAACCAAGAACACGTCACCAACTGGCAGCGCGTGACGGAAACCGTGCACCACCACGGCGGCCATATTTTCGTGCAGCTGATGCACGCGGGCCGCATTTTTCACGGCCACAACCTGCCCGAAGGCGCCGAAGGTGTGGCCCCGTCGGCCATTGCCGCCGCTGGCGAAATGTGGACCGACCAAGCGCAAATGCAGCCCAACGGCACGCCCCGCGCCCTGCGCACCGAAGAATTGGTTCGCGTGCGCGACGAGTTCGTGCACAGCGCCAAGCTGGCCTTGGAAGCCGGTTTCGACGGCGTGGAGCTGCACGGCGCCAACGGCTACCTGCTGGAGCAATTCCTAAGCCCGCATTCCAACCAGCGCACCGACGAATACGGTGGCAGCGTGCAAAACCGCGCCCGCTTCGTGCTGGAAGTGACCCGCGCCGTGGTGGAGGCCATTGGGACCGAGCGCACCGGCATTCGCCTCTCGCCCTGGGGCGTGGCCTCCGACATGCCGCACTACCCTGAAATCGACGAGACCTACGCCTATCTGGCTGAGGAGTTGCAAAAGATTGGCGTAGTGTACCTGCACCTGGCCGACCACGAAAGCATGGGTGCCCCCGCCGTGCCTGCCGAAACGGTCGCCACCATTCGCCAGAAGTTCACCAATACCATCATTCTCGCCGGCGGCTACAACACCGTGGCGCAAATTAACGAGGCCCTCGACAGCGGCCGCGCTGACTTGGTGGCCATTGGCCGTCCCTTCATTTCCAACCCTGATTTGGTGGAGCGACTGCGCAACGGTTTGCCGCTGGCTCCGGTGGACCCCGCCACGATGTATGCCCCCGGTCCCAATGGCTTTGCCGATGGCTACACCGATTACCCGGTGGCCGATGGCCAGCCCGCCGGTACGTTCTCGCCTAGCTACGAGGCGTAGCAACAGTAACCGCGTCTCTTCTTCAAAACTCCCCGGCCCAGGAAAGCCGGGGAGTTTTTGTTTCAACGCCTCTGCGTACCCATTGCTTCGTCTGGCATTCAACCAAATCCTACTGCCAAGTTTTTACCAGCCCGAAATAGAGCAGGCGCTTCTGGAAAAATACCGGCGTGGCTTGCTGGTAGTCGGCGGAATAGGCGTAGCCGCTCACGTTTTCGGTATTGAATACGTTGCTGAGCACGGCAAATAGCACGAGGCTGCCGGCCTTGCCAGGGCGACGCACAAATTTGCTAGCCGACACATCGGCGCGGAAGTAATTAGGCAGGACGCTGCCGTTGGGTTCGGCGGCGTACTGGGGCAGCGCGGCGCCGGTGGCGGGGTCCGAGGTAGTGCCGAGCACGGGCGTGAAAGGCGCCCCGGCCCGGTATTGAGCAAAGGCACCCAGCTCGCCCCACTTCCCGGCGAGGCGCAGGTTGCTTTTGAGCGAAAAGGGCAGGTTGTAGCGCCGTTGGGCGCGGGCCAGGGCTACGGCGTCGGGGTTTTGGAGGTCGAAAGTGGCGCGGGCGGCGCGCACGGCGGCCACGGCCACGTCGGCCCGGACGTGGGAGCCGAAGGCGCGTTCGGCGTAAGCTTCCAGCCCCAGCAACCGACCCGACACCACCGACTGCTCGGCTTTGGCATACACAGCGGCGGCGACGGTCAGGCCGGGTTGGGCATAACTGTAGTCCAAGGCCAACTGGCGGGTACGGGTGCGTAGGTAAGGGTATTGCAAGCCCTCCGGGGCGGTGGTGGCCATGTACTGCCCGCCCGACAAGTTCAGAAACTGCCGCGTGCCGAGGTCGCGGCGCAGGTTGAGCTGGGCGCTCACGTAGCCGGGCTGGGCCGGGCGGGGCAGCGCGTTGAGGCGCAAGCCGGCGCCGACGGTCCAGGCGCCTTGCCGCAGCTTGGTGTATTGGTAGGCCTCCCACAGCGTGCGGCCCCGGCCGAAAGCAGCGGCGTAGGTGGCACCGCCCCCGGCCGTGGCCGGAAATTCACCCGCCACGGCCAACCGGCGCTCGTCGTAGCTCAGGCCCACGCGGGTCGAGAAGGCATCGGTCCAGTAGCGGCGGTAATGGGCGGCGGCGTAGGCGTCGTGGCCGCGGCGGGCGGTGCGGTAGGCCCTGGCGGCGTCCTCGGCGCGGCGCAGGCTCAGGCCCTGAGCCAGGGCGAAGTCGGAACGGGCCCAGGCTTGCTCGTAGCTCAGCGTGAGAAAGCCGCGGCGGTTCTGGTAGCGGTACTCGTCGCGCGGGGCGGTCCCGGTCGTGGTGCGGTAGGTGTACTGTTCGGCCACGCCGTAGGCAAAGGCCTTGAAGGTGCCGTATTCGCCGATTTTGGTGGCGAAGTGCGCCCCGCCGTCCAGCAGGCCCAGGCGGGGCAGGCGCTCAAACGTGGCCGGATTCACGGTGCGCAGCAGGCGGCCTTCCTGGCCATTGACATACGCTTTTAGCATACCCCGCTGGCCAACGGGCGTGCCCCCCAGCAGCCCCGAATTGGCCAAGCCGAGGGAGGCTTGCAGGAACCGGGCCCGCGGCCGCTCGTCGGTGCTCAGGCTTACCAGGCCCGCGCCGGCGTTGCCAAACTCCAGCGGCGGGTTGCTCGGAAACACCAGCACCGACTTCACCAAATCGGCGCTGAAGATGCCGAATGTGCCCAACCCGCTGAGTTGGGCAAACTTCACCGCGTCGTAAATCGGCACGTTGTTAAGATAGATGCCCGTTTGGCTGGGGTCGGAGCCGCGCAGGCTGATGCTGGCCGACTCGTCGGTGTTGGTAGCGGCGGGCAGGGTGCGCACGGCCAGCAGCGGGTCAGCCGCGGCGGCCGGATTGGTCACAATTTGCAGGTACGTCAGCTCCCGCACAATGAAATCTTCGGCGATGGGCCGCTGGGCCGTCACTTCCACCTGGGCCAGGGTTTGCACGGCGGCCGGGGCCAGGCGCACGGCCAGCGGCGCGGCGGGAGGCCCGGTGAGCGGCAGGCGCCAGGTGCGGTAGCCTACGTAGCTCACCAGCAGAGTATCGGGCCGGCCAGCCGCCACAAGCAAGCCAAACGTGCCGTCGAGGTCGGTGGAAGTGCCCACGCCGGGGGTTTGGGCCAGCCGCACCGTGGCCCCGAGCAGCGGCTCGCCGGTGGCTCGGTCGGTTACGGTGCCGCGCACCGGCTGTTGGGCCCACGCGGCAGCAGGGAGCAGGCACAGCGCGGCCAGCACGCGCCCGGCGCGCGAAAAATTGAAGCTACCCATGATTGAAGACTAAGAACTTAAAGAAAAAAGCGTACCCAAGTACAAAACGCTCATGCTGAGCTTGTCAAAGCATCTCTATTGCGCAAGCCATTACATTAAAGCGGTTTCGGCATCAGTATACAGCGAGCCGTAGCGCGAACTGTGTAGTTCGCGTGCCAGAACGAGCCAGCGGCGCGGGCACGCGAACTACACAGTGCGCGCTATTGTACATCGGCCCGAAACTGCTCTATTTATTACTGTGGTAGAGATGCTTCGACAAGCTCAGCATGACGACCATAGCCTTTTGGATTGGCTTACAGCTTGGCCAATATGCCTTTCAGCCGGCTGTGCTCGGGGTATTTATTCACGCCCTCGGTGGCGTATTTGCGGGCCAGGTCCAGCTGCCCGGCGGCCTTATAGGTTTGGGCGAGGTAGCAGTAGGCGTCAGCTTTGCCCCAGTTGGGAGCGTAAGGGTTGGGGTCGGGCTGGTCGGGCAGGGCAATGGCCTTGAGGAAGTGCGCGGCGGCCACTTTGCCGCCCCCGTACTGCTTGGGCGTGTAGAAGTCGTTGATGCCGCGGGCGTAGTGGGCGCGCAGGTTATTGGGAGCCATCGTTAGGGCTTTTTCGGCGCTTTCTTTCACCGCCCCGGCTTTGAAGGGAATGGTCAGGAAGTTGGCAAACTCCAGGTTCAGGCCTTGCAGCAGCGAGAGCAGCGCGTAGTGCTCGGCGGTTTTGGTGGGCACTTCTTCCAGCACGGCAATGCCTTTTTCCAGCGCCGCCTCGGCCTTGGTCTTGTCTTGCCCGGCCCGGAAATACAGGTGGTACTGCGCAAACGCGGCCCAGTAGCTCACGTACGGGTTGGGCCGCTGCGCCCGGAGCTGGTCGAGGGCCTGGGCCAGTTGCTGCACCGAGTCGGCCGGCGTGCGCCACGTCAGGCGGCTTTGGATGCGGGCCAGCACCGCGGCGCCGGTTTGGGCTTGGGCAGGGGCGGCCAGCACGGTGGCCACCAAAAGCAACAGCAGAATCAAAGACTTTTTCACGGCGTTGGGATTAAGAAATGAGGTGACGATTCAAGGAGAAAAGGGCAAGGCGCGGCCCGGCAAGCCTCAGAAAGCGGCTTGAGAAGCAACAAGACCCGTAGTTGTGTGTAGGCCGAGGCAGCCGAAGGGCTTAGCCGCCGGGCTTGAGGTAGCGCTGCAAGTCGGCCACGTATTTTTCAAAGGCCGTCACTCCTACCGGCGTGATGGCGCAGCGCGTGAGCGGGTAGCTGCCGTTCATCTCGCGGGTCACGGTGAGGTAGCCGGCGTCTTTGAGCTTGCCGAGCTGCACGCTCAGGTTGCCGGCCGTGGCGCCGGTTTTTTCTTTGAGAAAATTGAACTCGGCCTCCCGCACGCCCAGCAGCAGCGACATCACCGCCAGGCGCAGCTGCGAGTGCAGCAGCGGGTCGAGGTCACTAAAGGGTACGGCCACGGCGGTACTGGTTTTTGAGTAAATGTCCCGGCACTACGTAGGCCAGCAGCACGGCGGCTGCCACCAGCAGCAACTGGGTATCGAAATCGACCCGGAAGGCCACCGTGGCCAGCACCCAGCAAGCCGCTCCGCCCCACACCAGCGGCCGGAACTGCAGCGCCCCGCCCGTGGCAAACGTGCCCAGCCCGTAAAGCGCAATGATGAGCGGATACGCCCGGCCCCAGCCGTAGGCCGTCCCCACCCCGATGAGCATCAGCAGGAGCACCCCAAACCCGGCCCACAAAAACCGCATAAAGTCGCCCTGGGCCGTGCGCACCCGCTCGCGGCGGCCCCGCCGCACCCCGTGCACAAAGGCCACCACCGTGCCCAGGCCCATCAGCACCGGCCAGGCCAGCCAGGGCCGGGCGTAGCCGGCTTGCAGCAGGCCGTAGTGGGCCAGGGCGCTCACCAGCACCAGCCAGCCCCATAGCAAGAGGTCAAAGGAATTGTCGCTCAGGTCCTGCTTGGCGGCCTGAATCATGTTTTGAATCAAGTTCAGGCTGTCAGAAGCGGAAAATGGATGTTCGGAGGGTTCCATGGGTTGTAAGGGTATAAAGAAGCGAAGGTGGGATTAAAAAAACCGTCATGCAGAGCGCAGCGAAGCATCTCGCGTGAACCTCACCCCAACTCCTCTTCAAAAGAGAGGGGAGCCGAACGCCAGCGCATATCTGGTGTCCCCTCTCCTGGGGAGAGGGGCCGTGCCCGGCAGGGGTCAGGGGGTGAGGTTCAACGTGAGAACAAAGCGGGAGAAATGCTTCGGCTGCGCGGACGCCAGATGAGCATGACGGTCAAAAGGTTATTTGATGCATGCCGCCTGCTGCTCAATAAAATACTTAAGCTGCTACGTTGCGGCTGTGGGCGTGCAGCAATACGCCCGGCACCACGTAGCTCGCCAGCATGGCGGCAGCAATGAGCAGTAGTTGCGTGTCGGCCGCTACGGCCATGGCCGCCACGCCCAGCAGTCCGCACACGGCCCCGCCCCACACCAGCGGCCGGAAGGCCAGCACCCGGCCCGCCACCATTGTGCCCACCCCGTACAGCACCAGAATGAGCGGGTGTGCATTCTGCCAGCCAATTTGGGTGGCTGCCGCCAACGACACCAGCAGCACCAGCACGAAGCTCTTTTGCAGCAGGCGCATCCACCGGTCGGTGGGCGTGGTGCCGGCCAGCCCCGCGCGCTGCTGCCGCCGGCCGCGCACGCTCAGCACCACGGCAGCGGCGGGCATCAGCACCATCCACGGCAGCCACGGCGCGGCGAAGCCCACGTGCTCCAGGGCGTAGTTGCCGAGGGCCGCGGCCAGCACCGCCACGCCCCGAAAGATGTAGGTAAACGCGTAGGCCCGTAGGCTGGCGGCCGTCATAGGCTGAGCTGTGCTGGGCGCAGCGAGCGAAGCGGCGGCGGAAGGGAGGGCGAGGGCAGCGGCGTTTTTCATGGCGTGGAAGGTGTTGGAGGT
The DNA here is from genome assembly GCF_036388155.1 of Hymenobacter sp. NCBI lineage: Bacteria > Pseudomonadati > Bacteroidota > Cytophagia > Cytophagales > Hymenobacteraceae > Hymenobacter > Hymenobacter sp. The sequence continues at coordinate 11,560 of NZ_DASVSI010000134.1, forward strand.
GCGGTGAATGGGTTAGGTTGATGCAAACTTAAATTAGTTTACATTACAAACCAAACTAATTTGTAAATTATTTTACACTAGTGTGAGTGTAGCCTGTCCTTGATGCCCACACAATTCCACAGCCTTTCTCAGGCCCGACTGCAATTTCTTTTCCCGCGCCTCTCGTCTTGTCTCAGGGGTGATGCTCCGGCCGCTTAGGCAATGGGCTGTGAGTGCCGTGTGGTGTTCGCCGGCTCGGTGGCTGTTGCGTGGGCTGGCCCTTTCGCTGCGTGCCCCCGCAGCACACCCAGCAACGGCTTCGCTTCGAAGCAGGCACAGTTTTCTACCAATTGCTCGTAGCCTCCTCTTTGCTGCGCGCCCTTCTCGCTCTCGGCGGGAAGGCTTGTATCTTTAGCAGCAAAATCCCACCTTTCTTTTATCCTGACTCCGCATGAATACGAAGTTGCGTCTCACTATACTGAGTTTCTTACAATTCTTTATATGGGGCTCGTGGTTGATTACGATTGGCGCTTATTGGTTTCAAACCAAGCAGTGGTCGGGGGCGCAGTTTGGTGCCATCTTCTCCACCATGGGCATTGCGTCCATCTTCATGCCCTCCCTCATGGGCATTGTGGCCGATAAGTACATCAACGCGGAAAAGCTCTACGGCATCTTGCACATCCTGGGCGGCATCACCCTCTGCACCATTCCGTTGGTTACGGACCCCGGCACTTTCTTCTGGGTGATACTGCTGAACATGATTTTCTACATGCCCACGCTCTCGCTGTCCATTGCCGTGTCGTACTCGGTGCTCAAGCGCGAGGGGCTTGATGTGGTGAAGGACTACCCGCCCATTCGCGTGTGGGGCACCATCGGCTTCATCGTGGCCATGTGGACGGTGAGCTTGCTGGGCTTCGAGAAAACGGCCGGCCAGTTTTACGTGGCGGCCGGCGCGGCTTTCGCACTCGGCCTCTATTCCTTCACGCTGCCCAAGTGCCCGCCCCAATCCTCCAATACTTCCAGCCAGGGCCTGATGGAAATACTGGGGCTTAAATCGTTTGCGCTGCTGCGTGACCGGAAGATGGCGGTATTCTTCCTTTTTGCCTTGCTGCTTGGTGCGGCGTTACAGCTTACTAATGCGTACGGTGACACTTTTCTGCATGATTTGAAGCAGACAGAAGTGTATCCACCGTTGCCTCTGGTCTCTGATTTCACTTCGTTTCTACAACTTCTGGGGCAACTTCTCTCTCACCCTTCTGATACGCTTCATATACTGGCTGCACGTTATCCGGCCATTATAATGTCCATTTCGCAGATTTCGGAGACATTATTTATCCTGGCTATCCCGTTCTTTTTGCGACGCTTTGGCATCAAACAGGTGATGCTGTTCAGCATGATTGCCTGGGTACTTCGCTTCGGCCTTTTTGCTTATGGAAATCTGGACAATAGTCTCTGGATGATTATTCTCTCGTGCATCGTGTACGGCATGGCCTTCGATTTCTTCAACATCTCCGGCTCGCTGTTCGTCGAAACCCAGACCCAGCCCAGCATCCGGGCCAGCGCGCAGGGCTTGTTTATGATGATGACCAACGGCTTTGGCGCCGTGCTTGGCAGCTCGCTCAGCGGCCTCATCATCCAGCAATATTTCACCGACGCCAACGGCGTCAAGGACTGGCCCAGCATCTGGCTCACGTTTGCGGGCTATTCGCTGGCCATAGCCGTGCTGTTTATCTTCATTTTCAAGCACAAGCACACCACCGTGCCCGCCGAAGAAACGCAGCCCGAAGGCCTGCTTTCCGTAAACCAAGCCTAAGCCGAACCCGGGCAGTAACCTCTGCTGCATTCACTAGCCAATAGAAAAAGGGCCTCGCAGTGCGAGGCCCTTTTTCTATGCTCAGCTGGCGTAATGGTCCTGCTGCAACGACAGAAACTATGCCCACGTGCGTCCCTACCGAACCACGCAAATGCGCTGCCTACCAAAACCTTGATTTGCGGCACGTTGGGTTCGTACCTTTCGCTCATGTTCGCAGCGTTCTTTCCGGGTTGTCGGGAAAGGGCCTGGGTAAGCCTGATTGACTGAATGACTCCCACCCTCTCCTCCACAACCACCGTCGACCTTTCACAAAGCTTCGAAAGAGACGCCTATTTCCAGCCCGCCGCGTGGTTTTACAGCGCTTTTGGCGTGTTGCCGCGGCGCGAAATTTATCAGTTGGCCGAGGCCGAAGCCCGGCAGCAAATACTGACTGCGCTGGCTGAAACCCACAACCTGGACGAAGCCACCGTGGCCCATTCGATGTACATCGAAAAAGTGGGCAAAGCTCCCGACATCGGTCACTACGCCCTGAACCTGACGCCGCACCTGCTGCTGTTTTTCAACGACCGGGGCCCGTACGGCGACCGCACCGCCCAACTGCTTTACTCGCCGCAAACAGACGTGGATTTGCTTGCCCAGGTGCGCGGCTTGCTCACCAGCCACCTCGAAACCGGCCAGTTGGAGCACCAGCGCATTCAGGTGCTGCGCTTGGCTTTCAACGACCTGGAATTTACGCCGCTGCCCATCAAGATTCCGGCGCTCGACCTCAGCACTCACTACAACGACGACCTGCTGCCCGCGCACGAAACCATTCTGCGCCGCCTGCAGCAGCCCGAAGAGAAAGGCATCGTCATCCTGCACGGCCCGCCCGGCACGGGCAAAACCAGCTACATCCGCCACCTCTGCGGCCTCACCGACAAGCCCAAGCTGTTCATTCCGCCCAACCTCGCGGCCCGCATTGCCGACCCGGAGTTCATCAACCTGCTCCACGACAACACCAATTCCATCCTGCTCATCGAAGACGCGGAGGAGCTGCTGTCCAAGCGCGACGGGCCGGGCGGCAACGCCGTGAGCAACCTGCTGAACCTGTCCGACGGCCTTCTGTCCGACGGTTTCCACATCCAGATTATCTGTACCTTCAACGCCGAACTGGCCCGCATCGACAAGGCATTGCTTCGCAAAGGCCGGCTCATTGCCTCTTACCGCTTCGAGCCGCTGGCGCAGGACAAGGCCCAAGCCCTGGCCACAGCGCTGGGCCAAGACGAGCCGGTAACGGAAGCCATCACGCTGGCCGACCTCTACAACCGCGAAAAAGCAGACTTCGTGAGCGAGAGCAAAACGTCAGGACGCATCGGTTTCAACCGATAAACTAAGCTCTTCAATACAAAATTGGTACAAAAATAGTCTGCTTTTGGCACAAACAAAAGGCCCACTTTGCATCATGCAAGGCGGGCCTTTCCATTACTTATAGTACTGACTACGAATTACTTCGAGCCAAAGAAGAAATCGGCTTCAATCTGCGCATTCTCGTCGGAGTCGGAGCCGTGCACGGCGTTGGCCTCAATGCTCTTGGCGTACTTTTTCCGGATGGTGCCTTCGGCGGCCTGGGCCGGATTGGTGGCGCCAATGAGGGTGCGGAAATCCGCAACGGCGTTGTCCTTCTCCAGCACAGCCGCTACGATGGGGCCGCTCGACATGTACTTCACCAGGTCGTTGTAGAAGGGACGCTCGGCGTGCACGGCGTAGAACTGCCCGGCGCGCTCGGCGGTGAGGGTTACTTTTTGAAGCTCCACGACGCGGAAGCCGCCTTCTTCCATCATGTGCAGGATGCCACCAATGTGGTTTTCCTGAACGGCGTCGGGCTTAATCATCGTGAATGTGCGGTTGGTGGCCATTGGGAGGGGATTCGGAGGTTGAATGAATTTAATGAAGCCACAAAACTACCACATGGCCGGGCGGCGCCCAACCACCGGTCTTTTTCAGCCCAGCCAGCAGTGTTTCCCCAAAGCCAAGCAGTGCCGCCAGACCGGCAAAGGGCCATGGGGCCGGCAGGCAAAATCCGGAACCCCTGAGCCGAAATTTCATCGGTGAGGAAATAAAAGTGGGAGAGCGAAAAAATCACAGTTCCGTGCGTGGAAGTTCAGGGAGTCGCCAATCCATCGGCCGGTGCCCTGTCTTGGCAGGAACGCTGGGGACGGGCAAATGCGCTGGGGAAAACCAACTATTAAACCCGAGCAATACCGCCAGGAGCGCATTCGGGGCCACCCAGCCGCACGCCAAAGACCTAGCAGCCAAAGACGAAACCCTGGTCAATTTGCCACGGACGAAAACGGACCAATGGCCAAAATCCCGCCTTTTCGTTCACCGCTTTTACCGGTTCATTCGCCATGTTTGCTCGAACCTTCCGGAAGGGTTCAGCTGTTAAGAACGGATTTCTTCCGACTTTTGCCGCCCCAATTCTTCGTAAGCCACCGGCCCTCAGTTTCGTTGAGGACCATTCACGTAGTCGATGTCTAGTTCCATTTCCGCCCTGCAAGCGCTGCTCGCGCAGCCCAAGCAGGTTGTCATCACCACCCATCACAAGCCCGACGCCGATGCGCTGGGCTCGTCGCTGGCCTGGGCCGGTTACCTCAAGCAAAAAGGCCACCACGTGACGGTTGTCACGCCTTCCGACTACCCTGCTTTCCTGAACTGGATGGAGGGCAACGAGGAAGTGGTGGTGTACGACAAACGCCAGAACGACCGCCAGGTGCGCGACCTGGTGAGCCGCGCCGAGGTCATCTGTTGCCTCGATTTTAGCTGCCTGGGCCGCATCAACGAGCTAGGCGAATACGTGCGTCAGGCCAGCGGGGTTAAGGTGCTGGTCGACCACCACCAGGAGCCCGAAAGCTTCGCCGACATCGTGTTTTCGGTGCCCACCGCCGCCGCCACCGCCGAGCTGATTTTTGAAATTATCCGCGACCTGGGCGACCAGGACCTCATCACCAAGGGCATCGGCGAGGCGCTCTACGCCGGCATCATGACCGACACGGGCTCGTTTCGGCACCCCAGCACCTCGCGCAACGTGCACCTCATCATCGCCGAGCTGCTCAAGGTCAACATAGACCTCTCGTCGGTGCACCGCCGCATCTACGACTCGCACTCCGAAATTCGCCTCCGCTTCCTGGGCTTCGTGTTGAAGGATAAATTGGTGGTCAACCGCGAATTCAACACCGCCTATATCGCCATCACGCAAGACGAGTTGCGCGAGTACCAAAGCAAAACCGGCGACACCGAAGGCCTGGTCAACTACGCGCTGAGCATCGAGGGCATCAAGTTTGCGGCCGTGTTCATCGACCGCGGCGTGGCCGTCAAAATTTCCTTCCGCTCGGTGGGCAACTTCTCCGTCAGCGACTTTTCGCGCCGTCATTTCGACGGCGGCGGCCACCACAATGCCGCCGGCGGCATCAGCTACGACCCCCTGGATGCAACGGTAGAGCGCTTTCTCAGCATCCTACCCGAGTACAAGGAACAGCTTACGGGCGTACCTGCGGCGGTAGCGCCGCCAGTGGCGTAACTTTGAACCGTTTCGATTCCTCACTTCTTTTTTTTTCATGCGTTTTTCCTCCCGCTCCGCGCAGCAGTTGGCCTTGGCGGCCGGCCTGTTGGGCTTCGCTTCACTCACGGCCTGCAACAAAGACGGCGGTGAATTTGCCAAAACCAAGTCTGGCATCGAGTACAAAATCTTCAAAAAAGTAGGCAACGACTACGAGCGCCGCGAAATCGGCCCCGATGGCGACCCCACTTACAAAGACCGGGTGGGCAAGTTCCTGCTGGGCAACATGCAGTACCGCACCGGCAAGGACTCGGTGCTTCAGAACACCCGCCGCGACGTGGGCCTGCCCGTGCCCCTGCCCCTGCAGGAGCTGAAGCAAAAAGGCGCGCCCGACGAGGCCCTGTCCTTGCTGCAGCCCGGCGACAGCGGCGTGTTCCGCTTCCAGGTCGACTCGCTCATTAAGCCCAAGTCCGGCCAGCCCGTGCCGCCGTTCCTGCGCCGCGGCGGCAACGTGGTGATGATGTACGTGGCCACCACCAACAAGCTCATCACGCAGCAAGAGGCCCAGGCCATGCAGCCCGAGCTGCAGAAGCGCGCCATGGCCGCCCAAATGAAGCAGCAGATGGCCGACCCTGCGTTCCAGAAGCAGATGCAGGCCCAGAAAGAGGCGCAAGCCAAAGCCCTCGCCACCCCCGAAGTGCAGGCTCAGTTCAAGAAGGACGACGCCGTGCTGCAGGATTACATCAAGAAAAATAACCTGACGGTGCAGAAAACACCCTCGGGCATCTACTACCAAGTGCTGAAGCCCGGCACAGGCCCCAAGCCGACCCCCGGCCAGACGGTGAGCGTGAACTATAACGGCACGCTGCTCAGCGGCAAGCAATTTGATTCGTCGGACAAAGCCGGGCGGCCCATTGACTTCCCCATCGGCCAAGGCCAGGTGATTCCGGGCTGGGACGAAGGCATTGCGCTGCTCAACAAAGGCAGCCGCGCCATTCTGCTCATTCCTTCGCCGCTGGCTTATGGCACGCGCGGCGCGGGTGCCGACATTCCCGCCGACTCCCCCCTCAAGTTCGAGGTGGAACTAGTTGACGTGCAATAGCCTTTTGTAATTCTTCCCGATTCCGGCCAACGGGCGGCGCGGCGCAGCTGCCCGTTGGCCGGAATGATTTTACCTCTTTTTTTCGATGAAAAACATCCTCTTGCGTTCGCGCCTGTTGGTATGGGCCGCCGGCCTGCTGCTGGCCGCCCCGGCCCTGTGGAGCTGCAACTCCGAAACCGCCTATCAGAAGCAGCTTCGCGAGCACGACGAGGTAATGCGGCGCATCGACGAGGACACCATCCGCAACTATTTGACGCGCAACAACCTGCTCACCAAGGCCACGCGCACGAATTCCGGCCTGTACGTGGTGCCCCTGGCCGACGGAACTGGTCCGGCCGTGACCAGCGGCAAGCGGGTGCGGGTGAAATACATAGGCCGGTTCCTGAGCAACGGTGCCCAGCCCGGTTCCTCCGGCTACCCGGCTTCGCCTGGCAGTACAAGCTTCCCTGCAGGCGCCATTTTTGATAATTCGGCCGACAACCGTACAGAATGCAAATGCGTCACTTTCACGGCTGGTAGTGGAAACATTGCGGGCTTCAACGAAGGCCTGCTACTGACGCGCCAAGGCGACCGCAAACTTCTGCTCATTCCTTCGCGCCTGGCCTACGGCACCACGGGCCAGCAAGGCAGCATCCCCCCCGACGCGGCTTTGCTGTTTGAGGTCGAAATCCTCGAAGTCCTTTAAGTGCTGATGGCGGGGCAACCCTGGCGTTTCAGCCACAGAGTAAGCGGCGGCTGTGCCGTGCTGCTGCTCGCCGCCACCGCCCTCAGCGCCCAGCCCAGTGGCAAGCCGGCAGTGCTGGCCACGCCCAGCGCCCCAGCCACCAGCCCCGACACCGCGCACCCGGCTCCGCAACTCACGCGGAGCGGGGTGCGCTTTGTGTTTCACGAGCGGGGCACCGGCGCGCAGGCCAAAGTTGGAAGCCGCGTGGCCGTGCACTACACTGGTTTTTTACCCGATGGCCACGTTTTCGATGCGTCGGTGGCATCAGGGGCGCCGCTCCGGTTTCGGGTGGGGCGCGGCGAGGTGATTCCGGGCTGGGACGAGTTGCTGCCGTTGCTACCGGCGGGCTCGCGGGTGCGGGCCTGGGTGCCGGCATCACTGGCCTATGGCGCAGCCGGCTTGCGCAACCCCGACGACGAAACGCAGTTTCTGATTCCGCCCGACACCGAACTCATGTTTGAGCTTCAAATACTAAGCGTGCGCTGACCCTTCCCCCGCGCACGCCGTGCACCTTCACACCTCACGGCTTCCATAGCCTTATTTGCCTTTTCTGATGCGTTTCTTTTTTCTCGGTTTGCTGTGCGCGCTCCTGGCAATTTCGCCTGCGTCCCACGCCCAGTCGCCGGCTTCGGGATTCTCGCGCCTGCCCAGCGGCACCGACTATCGTCTCTTCCGCAAAGACGCCACGGGCCAGTACCAACCTCGTGCCCTGGCCCCTACCGATGCGCCATATGCCACCCGCGCCGGCCAGTTGCTGATGGTGTTCATGCAATTCCGGACCGGCCGCGACTCGGTGGTGATGGACTCGCGCCGCATGCAGCCCACCGCGCAGCCCATTCCGCTGCCTGAGCAGCCCGAGCGCGGCAGCATGGAAGAAGCCTTGGGCCTGCTGCTGCCCGGCGACAGCGCGGTGTTTCGCTTCCAGGCAGATTCGGTGTTTAGAAAAACGTTTCGCCAACCGGTGCCGCTCTTCCTGCAAAAGAGTGGCAACGTTCTGGTGGTTACGGCCAGTGCCCGCGAAATGGTCACAATGGCTGAAATGACGGCTCGCCAGGAAAAGATTCAAGCCGAAAACATCAAGAAAGGGCAGGCTCTAGCTGCCGCTCAAACTACAAAAGACGTGGCCCAGATTCAGGCCTACCTGAAGAAGAACAAGCTGGTGGCCAAAAAGACCACCGGGGGCACGTACTACATCGTCACGCGCCCTGGCACCGGCCTGCCCCCCAAACCGGGCCAAACCGTGCGGGTGCTGTACCGCGGCACCATTCTGGGCACGGGCAAAGAATTCGACTCTTCGGCCAAGCACGGCAACGAACCCATCTCTTTCCCACTGGGCCAGGGCCAGGTTATCAAGGGCTGGGACCAAGGTATTGCCATGCTCACCAAAGGCAGCAAGGCGGTGCTGCTCATTCCATCCTCTCTGGCTTATGGCCCGCGCGCGATGGGCGGCGATATTCCAGCTAACTCCGTGCTTCGCTTCGAAGTAGAGTTAGTAGACTTTAAATAATAGTTAGTGGTTAATAACTGGTTAAGTGCTTTTCCGGCACCTACCTAATCATTAATTGAGCACTTGCGACAGGATTTCCAGCGAGCGAATGTCGCCCATCTGCTCCACGTGCAGTTGGTAGTAGCGAATGAGCACGTTCAGGAGCTCGTGGCGCACGCGGCCGTTGGGAATGGTGCTGGTGGCGGGGTCCCGCAGGAGCTCGTCGAGGTAGGTATCGAATTCGCGCAGCCGCAGCGTGGCAGGGCCAGTCGCGCCCTTGGCAGTAGCCGCGTGGCCGGCCATAATTACTTGGTCGGTGAGCTCGCCGCCCGAGCTCACCCCAAAGCCCAGGTAGGCGGCAAGCTGCAATAGAAACACCAGCGCGAAGTTTTCGCTGCCGGTAGTTTGCCGGTCGAAGGCCAGAATGGAGTCGTGCAAAAACCGAAACAGGGGCTCGTTTTGCTCTTCCTCGCGCACAGCCCGGCCCACTATTTCCGATAGAAACAGGACGACGCTGCTCTTCTGCACTTCGTAAGGCAGCGTGGTGAATGGCTCCGAGCACCGGAACTCCGACAAGCGGGTGAGGCCGCCGCTGCCCTTGGCCACGTAAGCCACCAACTCCAGCAGCGTGAACGGCTGAAACAGGGCAATGCGGCCCGGAGGCTTGGCCTTGCGCACGCCATTCACCACGTAGCTCTGCACTCCCAGCCGTTCGGTGTAGACCCGGGCAATGATGCTGGTTTCGCGGTATTTTAAGTAGCTGAGGACAATGCCCCGGGTTTTTATTAGCATATTGCTTGATGTGCTGATGTGCTGATTGACTGATGTGTGGCAGCTACACGGAGCGGAAGCTTTGCATCAGCACATCAACCAATTAGCACATCGTATAAATCACTTGCTGAGCACTGCTACTTTGCTCACGCAGCCGTTTTTGCCGTCGGCATCCGTCGATAATACGAGGTAGATGCCGGAACGGACACGCTGACCGTTGGGATTGGCCATGTTCCAGGTGACGGTGCCGCCGTTGGCCGTGGTGGAATACACCAGGTGCCCGGCCACGTCGGTTATTTTCACCACGGCGTTATTAGCCAGCCCCGTGATGCCCACCATGCCACCAAATTCGGGCCGCACCGGGTTGGGGAACACGGCCGCGCACTGCGGCTTGCCCTCTGTCACGCTGGCCGCGCCGCGGTACGTGACCACGCCAGCGTCGGTGGCTACCCAAACTTCGCCGGTTTTGTCGTTCACCTTCACGTCCACAATGCGGTTTGATGGCAGCGGGCTGTTGGCGGTGGTGAAATGCAGCAGCGCTTCGTCGGCGTCGGGGCTGAACAGCCACAAGCCGTTGTCGGTGCCGAACCATTTGCGGTCGCCACCGTCCACGGCCAACGTGCGCACGGCTTCGCTGAAAAGCGCCGGGAAGCCAGCGCCTTCGCCCCGCGTCACATTGGGCAGGGTGAAGGCGGTGCCGGGCTCAAAGGGGCCGCTGGGGTCGTTAAAAACGGCCACCCCCGTAATGGTTGCCGCCCAGATGTACCCCCGCCGGTCTTTGGCCAACTCGTAAATCTGGTTGTCGGGCAAGCCGCTCGATACGTTGAACAACCGCGGGGGCTTGGCACCGGTGGGGTCCACAGCAAACAAGCCAATGGCCGGCCCACCGACGCTGGACCCATCCGTTTTGCGCGCAACTGACACCCAAGCATTGCCATTGTCGTCCAGCGCAATGCGTTCCAGCGTCTCCAGGCCCGACACCCAGGGAATGGTTTGCCACGTGGTCGCTACTGGGTCAAAGACAAACAGCCCCGAGCGGTTGGGCTGCAAATGGCGGTTTACCACCCACACTTTGCCCTCGGCAGTGGCGGCCAAATCGGTGACTTCCACCCGGTCGGGAACGCCAAACGTTACCAGCAACGGACTACCGGCTGGGTTTCCTTCTTTGAAACTGCGAAACTCACTTGGCCCCTTCCACTCCAGCAACCCGCCGCCATAGTGGGCAACGTACAATGTGCCGTCGGGCGTGCGGACCCCGCGCACCGGGCTCACGGGGTTGGGATACGCCGTCAGGCTAGGCAACGCCCTAGAAGTAATGTTGGTCCATTGGCCTTCGGCATATTCAAAAAAACCGGCCCTCCCTCCCGTGGGGTTGTAGCGCTCCGAGTATCCGCCGGTGAACACAACAACTTTGTTGGTCCGAGCATCGGCCAAGATGCTGAAGGCTAAACTGTTTTCGGGCCCATTGGCCACGTAAAATTCGGGCGTTTGTCCGGTGCCGGGCAGTACCCGCTTCAAGCCAGCCTCGTAGTTGGCTACGTAGTAATTGCCATCGCGCGAGCGCACGGCATCCTGCGTAAAATCCCCGGCCACGGGTGGCACTACTGTGGTTATCGAGCCGGTGCGGTTGATACGGCGCACGCCGGCTCCGTCGTCGATGATGAATACCCCAATGCCGCTGCTGCGCAAGTTTCGAAATATGCCAGTGCCGCTTCCAGGCACCACCTGCCACGTTACGGGATTGCCCGGCACCAGCTTGAAGACGGATGAACCAGCGCCACCATGAACGGCCGCGTACACTTCCCCGGCAAAGACGGCCAAGTGAGGATAAACAACCCGGTTTGGCACGGAGCCAACGGCCGGCTTGTACGTCACCCAGCTGCGGTAGTCAAGTAGGTTGCTGGTTTGCGCCCCCCGCAGCAAGCCGGCCTCGGTAGCCAGTACCACGAAACCGTTGGCCGCCACGGCGTCGTACACGTTCACGACCGTGCCCCCGGGCCCGATGTTGCTGTAGGTGTCGCTGATTTCGAGCTTGACCAAGTCCACGACCACCACGCCAAAGCTGGTCGACATATAGGCCTTGCCCCCACTGATGGATACTTGGTTGACTACGCGGGAGCCTGGTATGGCCTTGCGCAGCACGTCGTTGAGGTTTCGAATCCGGCCGTTGGGCTGCAGAATGTCGATGTTGGTGTTGCGGTACACCACCACCGTTTGGCGCGTCACCGAGTCGTAGGCCAGGGCCGTTACCCCCACATCGTTCAGGCCGTCGCGGCGCGATAACACCTGGGTGGTATTTAGCTTTTTATCCAGAAAGTAGAAGGCGTTTTCCGTGGCCACGTACACGCGGTCGCCGGCATCGGCCAGCCGCAAGGGGTGGTTGGTGGGCAGGTGCGACTGCCAGTCGCCAAAGCCCGCAGTGCTTTGCGCCTGAACCGTTACACCAATAAAAAGCAGCCCGACAAAGCCAAGCAAACAACGGAAAACGTGCAACATACGCTCAGCAACAACACGAGTTAAAGACAAGGAACACCCCAACTGCTATGCCAACGCCGCACCTGGCGGTTTAGTGCGCTGCGGCCGAACGCACCTCCGGCGCTTTGGCGTGCATGCCTTCCAGAAAACAAGGGCGGCACCGCGCTTCGTAGGAATCGGTTTCGCCCAGCAACACCTGGCTTTCGCTGGCTGCGATGCGGTAAGAGTACGACGCAATTTCGCCGCAGCACACGCATACGGCGTGCACTTTGGTCACAAACTCGGCGGTGGCCAGCAGGGCCGGCATGGGGCCAAACGGGCGGCCCAGGTAATCCATGTCCAAGCCGGCCACGATGACCCGGGAGCCGTTGTTGGCCAGTTGCTGGCACACGTCGACCAGCGAATCGTCGAAAAACTGTCCTTCGTCGATGCCCACCACGTCGGAACCGGCGGCCAGCAGCAGGATTTCCGATGGAATGGCCACCGGCGTGGAGCGAATGCGGGCGGCGTTGTGGCTCACCACGTCTTCGGCGTGGTAGCGCGTGTCGAGGGCCGGCTTAAAAATCTCGACCCGCTGCCGCGCAATGCGGGCGCGGGTGAGGCGGCGAATCAGCTCTTCGGTTTTGCCCGAGAACATGGAGCCGCACACCACTTCAATCCAGCCCCGGCGTGGGGCGTTGTGGCGGTTGCCGACGCGGGGTTCAATAAACAAGGTACAGGCGGACTTGAAAGGTTTAGAACCCTAAAGTTAGGAACGAACCGCGGAGCGCACGCCCCACCTTTCCGCAGCGTTGAAGGCCGTATTGCCAAACTACTTGAGCGCCTGTGTCTCGCCCGTGTGCGAGCTACGGGTCAAGAAAATTCAGTGCCCCCCGCGATTACTCCGGGAGGTACTGCACGTGGGGCAACTGCGTGGCTTCGGGCACGCGGCCCGTGGCGTCGCCCCCAAGCAGCTGGCTTTGGCACGTGAGCCGCTCGTTTTCCAGCAGCCTTCCGGCCGCACGGTAGCGTAGTTCGGCCGCCGATGGCGGGCTAAGGTTTTCCAGCCCCGTGCGCATTTGCAAGCGGCAGGTGGTGCATCGGCCTTTGGCGCCACAAGCGTGCATCCAGTCGTGCCCAGCCGCTTGCAGCGCGGCCAACAGCGTCATGCCCTCGGGCACCAGCACGGGTGCGCCGGGCAAGTTCTCAATCGTCAACAGGGCCATTTGTGCCTAACTTCGGCCACCGAAACCTGGCCTTTTTATGAACGACAAATATAGCCTTGCCAAGTGCGCGCAGTATGGACGCCGCCTGGCCGCCCGGCTCTGCGACCAGCATTTTGGCTCCCAGCCCACCGCCACGCTCGACGGCCCGGCGGTGTTGAAATTTACCCCCGTACGCCAACTCAACTTACTGGTAGTGCGCCAACTACTAGGCCAATGGCAAGCCGAGACGGCTCGCCTGCGCAGCCCGTACTTCAACTTTGAGGCCGCCCCCGTGCAAGCGGCCCTCACGCAGTTCATGAACGTGCTGTCGCGCCACATTAGCCTGGGCCGCACCGCTTTTGAGCCCTTGCTGGCCCAAGCCGCAGCCGACACGCTTGGTTTAGTGGCCGACCCCATTGGAAGCTTTGAACGCCTGCTCTTGGGCGGTACAGAGGCTCCCTCGCTGGCCACTCTGCGCGATAACCTGCGCTACTTGGACATCGACAAGGCGTTTTACCAAGGCTTTGTAGAAAGCCTGCCTGCCAGCAGCGACTTGAGCCGCGACTTTCTGTCGCACCGCTTCGAGCTTTATCACGCCGCCAACTATAAAGCCCACCAGCCCATGCAGCGCTTGGTGGAGGAACTGAGCTCGCTCCTCCCCCTCACCACCGCCGACCTGCTCGAGGACGGCCCGGTGTCCGTGACCGCAGCCCCGAGCCTGCCGCCAGCCGCGCCCGAGCCCGCCGCCACGCGTGCCCCTGAGCCGACGCCCGTGGCAGTCCCAACGTTTGTGACGCCTCCTGCGGTACCGGCCACCCCGCCACCTGCAGTTGCGCCCGCGCCTGTGGGCCCGGCAGCCGCTGCGGCTGCGCCGGTTTCGCCACCTGCACCGGTAGCCCGCCCTTTGCCTAACACCGAGCCCGCGGGGGTGCCTCTCTACGAAAAGCTGAAAGCTGGCCAAGCCGCCACGTCGCCACTGGCCGAAACATTGCGCGCTGCTGTTGCGCCCGCCGAGCGTGTAGGCCCCAAAGTCGAGACACTGCGCGAAGCCATTTCCATCAATCAGCGTTTTAGCTTCATCAATGAGCTGTTTAGTGGCGAGAACATGGAATACCACGCCGCCATTCAGCACCTCGATTCGTTGCCCTCCTCCGACCAAGCCCGCGCCTACGTCACCACTGACCTGTCGCAGCGCTACGACTGGAGCCGCAAAGAAGAGCACGTCAACAAGCTGCTCAAACTCATCGAGCGCAAATTTGCGTAGTGCAGTGCCTACCCCGGGCAGGCCTTTCCTTGGGCCCAGAGCGCGCCGCTGGCTGCTGCCTTGGCTACTAGCCTTGGCTGCTTTGGCCAATCTAGCCTATCCAATGTACGTGCACTTTGATTTTTCGCACTCACCCGACACCCGCAGCTACCTGCGCATGGGCGCCGGGCGGTTCGATAGCATCCGCGTGACGCATCGGTATCGGGTGTTGGTACCAGCCGCCGCCGGGGCCTTGGCTGCTCCCATTGCCAAAGTATATGGCCAGGTATGGCCGCAACGCCCGGCAGGGCAGTGGCCCCTCCGTTTCGCTTTTTACCTCCTGAACTGCGGAATACTAGCCGTAGCGGCTGCCTGCTGGTACAACGGCGCTGTGCTGACAGGGTCTTCCCCAACGGCGGCAGTCCTGGCCATGCTGGCGGTGCTTACCAGCCGCTGGGCAGCCTACGCGGCCGGACTTCCCCTCACCGACAGCCTTTACTTACTCGTTTTTGGGTTGGCTTACTACAGCGTACGCCGCGGCCCGGCCGGAAAATGGGCCTTGGTGGCGGCGCTAGTAGTGGGTCCACTCTCAAAAGAGTCCTTCTTTTTGCTTGTGCCTTGGCTCCTGTGGTTTGGTCGCCACACCTTATCATCGCTGAAGCAGCTTTTGGGTCTAGCAGCAGGAGCAACCGCCCTACTAATCACGCACCATTTCGTTGACAGCCGCATTGGCGCTGCCCCTACGCAGTCTGTTTCCAATGCGTGGGCCCATCTTGCCAACATCACCTATTCTCTGCACCGTGCCGCTTCCCCCAAAGGCTTAGGCGAGGTGTTGAGCATATTCGGGCTCTTCACGCTAATTGTTCCCCTCGCCTTGGTACTCAATAAACGTAACGCACGCTTTAATTCGCTTTCGCTCTACGCAACCTTGGGCCGGGCTGAAATAGGCTTGCTTGCCGTTGTGGGGGTGCATATGTTGCTTTCCGGCGACTTAGGCCGAATGGGCTACCTTGCAGCCCCAGCTTTTTGCGCAGCCCTAGCGCTGGCTTTCACCCATTGGCAACGGCTTGTCGTTCGCGCGTAAGGCATTTTTACCTTTCTGGCCTTGTTGCCCCACCAGCGCCAACGCAAGTAAGAGTGGCCACACGGGCACCAAAAATCTCGCAGCCCCCAGCGGCCCCGTCAGCAGCGCTACGTACAACAGTAGCCCCGCCGCTAGCCAGCGCCCGATACGCACCAGTGGCCCACCGCTCCCCAGCAGCAGAAACCCTCGTAGCGCCAACACCGCCCGAACAACATTGGCCGACAGAATTATGGCTAAAAATGCCATTAGACCCAGGGGCAATTTTGCGAAGGCTTGCAACAAGCTACCGTCTCGCACGCTAGTCAGTAATCCGCTTACACCAATTTGCTTCAAGCGAAAAAACTGAGCGACATCAAACCGGCCGGGGTCCAAAAAAAAGGCGGCCATTCCTTGTGCATGCTGCCTAGCGTACAACACCGGGTGGGCTAGCAACACCGTGGTTGCTCGTGCACGAATCAGGTGCTGTTGTCCAGCAAAACTGGGCTGTGCATTGGCCTCTGCTAAAACGCCGCTTACCCATTGCTCCTCAGCAGCAGCCCCTTGCGCTTGTCTTACCACCCCCGCCGCGTTGTAGTGAAGCAAGTTTATTTCGGCTATGCTCGAATAATGGAAGTACCCCGTTCGCTGGTAGTTCCAGCCCATGTAAAACAGCACGCTCACCAAGGGCACTAATCCAATAGCAAATAAAGCCAAACGTCTACTTCGCCACGCAAGTATTGTCCCGAGTAACGCAAGTCCCCCTGCCAGCGGATAAAAAACCGGTTTGACCAGTAGTCCCAGCGTCACCGCTACGGCAGCCCCGAAAGCAAATCGGCATTTCAACGTCCTGATAAAAAGCAACCCCGCCACAACAATCAGCAATGCCAACGTCTGCATCACCATTTCGCTCATCACCACACTTGCATAAATGAATTGCGCCGGAAACGAGAAAATTGCAACACTGGCCCACAGCCAATCAACGCGAGAAGGCTGCATAAGCGAATTCCACCAGCGCAATACCAAACCCAAGTTGAGTAAACTCAACAAGTTTTGCACTAATAACAGCAGGACTGGCAGGGTCCTTTCGCTACCCAATGCATATACCGCCAACGGATATCCTAAAGACCGAATGGTAAACTCTTGCACGTCCTGACCTCGTGGTACCGTCGTCCAAGGGCGCGCATACAGTTCTCCAAACGCACGCAAATTCTCCGCTGCTTGCAGATACCTGCCAGAATCCGTAAAGTTCCAACCACCCGAATACAATGCCCATGCTAAAGCTGTGGCATGCCCCACAATAAGCAACGCCCATACCCAAGCAGGCACTCGGTTGCTCCCCATTAGCGTACCAAGTCTTGCTTGCGATACGCATCCAAGGCTAATAGGCTGAATAACAAAATGGTGAAGGACCACAACGAAGACCCACCGTAACTAAAAAATGGCAGCGGAATGCCCACTACAGGAGCTAGCCCAATTGTCATCCCCATGTTTACCATCATGTGGAAGAACAGCACACTGGCCACGCAGTATCCGTAGGTTCGGCCAAAGACCGACTTCTGTCTTTCGGCCACATGTATAATGCGCCAGAGAAGCGTAAGGTAGAGTGCAAGCACTACAAAGCTTCCTAGCCACCCGAACTCTTCCCCTACCGTGCAAAAAATAAAATCGGTGCTTTGCTCGGGTACAAAATCAAACTTGGTTTGCGTGCCCTGCAGAAAACCCTTGCCCAATAACCCGCCTGACCCAATGGCAATTTTGCTTTGTGTAACATTCCACCCCTTGCCCAAAGGGTCCGATGACGGATTAATCAATACTTCAATGCGTTGCCTTTGATGTGGCTGAAGGATATTATTATAAAAAAAATCAACTCCCACTACCATCCCGATAACGGTCAACCAAACACCAACTGCAAGGGGCAAATGGTGCCGAAGCACGCGACGATTCAATGCCAGTACTGCTACCAAATTTGCACTAAATGCTCCAACCAGCCACAACTTGGGCACAAGCAATGCCAACAATAATATAACGCCGGCCCCCGCCAGCAAAAGCAAAATCAACGGCGACATTCCCTCCCGAAAATACGCCAACAACAATGCGCCAAACACAAGGGCTTGCCCCGATTCATTAGATGCCACAATGAGCACCGGCGGCAATAAGGTAATGCCTGCCAGCATCAATTGGTCTCGCCAATCTTGATACCTAAGATTGATGCTGGCCATAAACCGAGAAGCTGCCAAAGCCGTAGTGAATTTAGCAAACTCAGCAGGCTGAAGCCGTACAGGCCCAATTTCCAGCCAAGAACGAGAACCTGCAATTGGCCGCGCCACAAACATAGTGACTACTAATAAAGCCACCATGCCCCCATATAAAGCATACGCAAATGTATCGTAAGCCTTATAATCAACTACCAGCAACACAACAATCAATATAACAGCGGTTCCTATCCACAGTAATTGCTTGAACCAGTTAAAAGCCATAAGCTTATCAAAGCTTAAACTTCCTAAAGCATTTGCCGGGGCATCAGGAGAATAACTAGAAGCATAAATACATACCCACCCAATAACGACCAGTACGGCATAAAGCAACACCGTTATCCAATCAATGCTGCGGCTATAACGCGCTGGTGATACTTGCACAACTTAATCTAAATTATAAGCCCGCAAAGCTATTCCTTAAAACCTTAATAAGCCGTCTGGCTGCGCATGGCGGCCTGTGCTGGCCGAGCCAATGGCCCGGGGGATATACGCAAAAACGCCCCGTCGCTGGGGAAAGCGGCGGGGCGTGGGCAACTAAGGTTGGCGGCGACCGACTCTCCCACCGGTGAAGGCAGTACCATAGGCGCACCGGGGCTTAACGGCTCTGTTCGGAATGGGAAGAGGTGAACACCCGGGCTAAAGCCACCATTGCTGGCGGGCTGGTTCGT
>NZ_DASVSI010000135.1:0-57505 GCF_036388155.1 Hymenobacter sp.
CACCACTAATCCTTTTTCAACGATTGAATTACTGCCCCGAGCGAGATGCTTCGCTGCGCGCTGCATGACGGGCTTTTCCCCCCTTACCCTCCTACCCTCCTACCCTTAGTTAGTTGATGTATAGCAAAGCAGAAGCAACCCAATTACGCCAGGCTTTCTGGACGGCTTTTGGCCAGTACATGGCTCCGGTGCCCTCGGCCGAAGGCGACTCTACCAATTGGATTAACTACAAAACCGGCATCAAGCACCTGTACTTCCGGATGCAGGCCGACAACCGCCGCGCCAGCATCGCCATCGAGCTGACGCATCCCGACGCCGGCATTCGGGAATTGTTTTGGGAGCAGTTTTTGGAGCTGAAAACCCTGCTGCACCAAACCCTGGGCGAAGAGTGGACCTGGGAGCCCGACGCCACCGACGCGCAGGGGTTGCCACACAGCCGCATCTATGCCGAACTAAGCCCAGTCAACCTCTTCAATCGGGACGACTGGCCGGCCTTGATTTCGTTCTTTAAGCCTCGCATCATGGCGCTGGACGCGTTTTGGGCCGATGCGCAATACACATTTGAGGCGCTGAAGTGACAGGCTCGCCGCGCCTGAAAAAGCCCTGGCCGCGTGCGCGGCCAGGGCTTCTGGCTTTTGGTGAATTGCAAGGGGCCGCTAGGCGGCTGGCGCAGCGGCCAGCCCAGCGACAGGCGCGGTGGCACTTCCGCCCGTGCTGCCCACGCGCCGGGCTTTTTTGTAGGCCTGGTGCAAGGGCAGGTTTAGTAGCCGAAACACTTCCATGGGTTTGTCCAGTTCGTACACCTGCTGCAGGAGGTCGCGCAGCAGGTCGGAAGTGGATTGGTTGGCTTGGCTGCGCTGGTCGATGAGGGCGCTGGTGCCGCGCACGGTGCCGGCGAAGGCGGCGTGCAGGCCGCGCAGCTGCGCCAGCACGGGCGGCGTGAGGGCGTAGGGCAGCAGGGCCGCGGCCTGGGCTTCGGCTGCCTCGAAGAGGGCCTTGGCCACGTCGCGCAGCTCCTCGGGCTTCATCCGGCGCAGCTGGGTGCTGTTGAGGGTGGCGCGGGCCAGCAGGGCGGTGTCCTGGGTTTTGGTGGCCACGCTGCGCAGGGGGCCCAGCAGCACGGGCAGGGCGGCCAGCAGGGCGGCGCGGGCGTCGGCCGCGCCCTGGGTCACGGCCGTGGTGCTGAGCGGGGCGGTGCCCACGGCGGCCGTCAGCCGCTGGTAGGCCGGGGCAATGTCGGCGGCCTCAGCGGCGGCCACTTCGCTGGCCCCGATGGCCGCGCCGTTGTCGGCGATGAACTTGACCAGCACGGTGGTCATGGCGTATTGTTTCTCCTCGCGGGCATCCATGGAAAACAGGTAGAAAAGTGGCACCGGCCGAATAGCGGCCGGCCCCTAAGATTACCGATTTTTCCGCATTTGTCGAGCTTACAAAAGGCGGACGGTGGAACTAACAATTCGGTATAGTGAATATTCAGTCAGAGGCTATACATTTGATGCATTGACCCGCTGCGTTTCCACCGCGGCGCTGGTCATCGGGCTTCCTCCACGGCCTGCTTCACACTGCTCGAGTTTTTCTACCGAACTCTTGGCTTCCTGCCCCTGGCAGGATACTCGGCGTTCGTGCACGTTCCTGCACGCTGCTTGTCGGCTTCCGACCCGTAACGTTTTCTTGTTGGGCTGTGGCATTTCCTGGTTTAGGCCATGGCAATGCCCCGGTATGCGTGGTGCGCTTCGTGCCCCACCCTTCCATCTCACGTTCATTCATTCTGAATTTAGCAATCCTGCTGACCACTTTATTCTATTCAATCCATGAAATCCCTCTTCCTGAGCTTGCCGGCGGCCCTGCTGCTGGCCACCGCGCTGGGCGCCTGCAAGAAGCAGCCGGCCGAGTGCCCGCAGCTCACCCGCGCCGCGCAGGCGTTTCTCGACTACTGGTATTTCCCCGAGGGCAGTTCCTGGGTCTACCAACTCAAGGGCAGCCGCCCGGCTGTGTACGACACCATGCGTGTGATTGGCGCCAGCGAAAGCCACCTGACCGACCCCAGCGGCGGCGACCCGCGCACCCCCTGCGTGCAGAGCTACAGCGCGGCCATCACCCATTCCAACCGCACCTACTTTCCTGGGCCGAGAAGCTCAGACCCGAGAAGATTAGGGACGGAGTACTTGGCCTCGTCCCCTCTGTTTCATGGCGAAGACTGGGTTATGGAACACTCGTTGGATGTGCAAACCCTATATCCCCCGGAGGTCGGGTTTGCCTATCCTGTCCGCTTGGCGCAGAAGATTTTCAACCGCCTCACCTTCGTGGACACGGCCGCCGTCACGGTGCCGGCCGGCACCTTCCGTCAGTCTGTGCACGGGGTGCCCGATTACGGCAGCAGGGTCGATTCCACGCAAGGCGGCAACTGGATTCGGCACCTCTATCGCAGCCGCTACGTGGGCATCACCAAAGTCATTTACACCAATAACCAAACCTGGGAACTCGTCACCTTCACCATCAAGCGCTAACTTATGAAACACCTTTTCTCTTTCTTGCTGCTACTAGTCTTTTACTAAACAAGTTTCGCACAATCCGCCAACTCCGCGATGCCGGCTCCCGTTGATACGACCGGCTCGACTTCTTGCGAGCCGGAGCTGTTACGGCTTCGCTTCCACTCGTACGAGACCACCCAGCTAGATGGCGCGCTGGGCCTGCAAATGGACGTAGCAACGCCAGCCGGGACAACGAGCTTTGCGCTGGTGTCGGTTACCTCCTCAGCGCCTCAGCTAGTGCAGGCAGCGCCCAACAACACAGCTTCTCAGTCGCTCACCGCCGGGCAGATAATCACAACCAGCATCCAAGTAAGCTACGCCCCGGCCCACCTTCCTTACTATCCGGTGCGCATTAGCACCACGTTACGAGCGGGTTCCACTGCCGATGCCCCTTGGTCAGTCGCGATTGCTATGTCTACTTCACGCCTTACGGCAGCGCTGAAATCTGGGATATTGAGGACTACGGCCGCCTCCGGCGCTCGTGGCTGGTGGGCGATGAAGCGACGGCCCCCGTCCGGCTCAGTGTAGCCCGTAGCGCGGTTCCAGCGTCCAATATTGGTCCCACTGAGGAAGCCGGCCCGCAGGACTACATTGGGATGCGCTTTGTGGAAGGACTGGCCTACGCTGTGCCTATACGTTATTCTTCACCCACAAACTCTGAAAACGACCCGCCGGCGGACCCACAGGCCCGCGATGGCTGCGGTGGCCTGGGGCAGCGCCGGTACCGGGGACGGATTGAGAACGTACGCATCTTCACCATGCACACCGCTGATGATAGGAGAATAGTGCCCATTGCCCTGAAAAACGCCCGTGTGCGGATTATGCGCAGCGTAGACGTGGGGCCGGATATTACCATTAAGCAGTTGTACACTGATGACCAGGGTTTCGTAACCGAGTATGGCAGCCGCACCGTTGAATTTGACCACTGCTCCATCAATAACAATAAAATTCATGTCTATTTATCCGTTGAGTTGATTGATAGCCCCGAGAAGGTTCGGATTAAGCGTTCGGGTGCCTGGTACAGCTGGACCCGGATTGAAACCGGACGGCAACCGCTCAGCTACAATAGCAGCACCCGCCAGACCCTCAATTTTGGCAACGCGGTGGGCGGCAACAGAGAAATTTCGTTGGACCCCAACGACGCCGGGCGCACCTTCACTTGGATTAAGTGGTCAAAACAGTTGTTACAGCAGGAATTAGGTTCGGCCGCTAACCTGTCTACCACGCTGGCAATCAAAATCGAGACCTCGGGCAGGTCGGCTTATTATGACCGGTTCACCCACAATATTCATTTCCGGACAGACCGGCTAGGCTCCGAGCGCACGGCAATGCACGAGTTTGGCCACTTTGCCATGCACGAGATGCAACGGGGCAATTGGCTGTCTCAGACGGGAGGACTTCATTATTCCGAGCGCAACAACAAACATCCTAATACTACAATCACGGAGGGATTCGCGGATGCTTTCTCGTACATTATGGACGAGATGACTTGGAGCGTACTCGACCAAGAATCTGGCCTGAATGAAGCTGGCAGCAACATCCACGGCCTCTGGCGAACCACTGTGTATAACCGTCCAGACGTGCCTCGCCCGCTGGATTTAAATCATCCGTTTGTCTCGGAGGAGATTATTGCCCGTGTTATGCTGGATTTGTGGGATGGGCCAAGCAACCATGCTCGCTTCAACAACACCAATGCTCCTTTCACTTACACGGATGGTGGGAATGATACATTTGAAATGTCCCTGGCCGACTTATTCCGCCCCTTCTACAGCAAACTAATCCCCGACCCGGTACGATTCTACAATAATCTCTTGCTGGAAAATACAGGAGCCAATGCCAACCGCAACGTGCAGATGCGCGACATCTGGCACTTTAATTTCTCCGACACTAGATATAATGTTGCTGATTTCACCATCTTGGGCACGGATGAAATCAGCGGTTCCCGCGTCATTACGCACGACCGGGACGACTACGAGTTTTGGGATTCTGACAAATTTGATAAAGTCGAAACATACAGTTATCAATACATTGGCACAGACGTCGGGGCAATTAACAGCGCATCCAATTCATACAATGTAACGACTTACGTGCAAGATGACTACGACACCGCGGGCCGCCTCATCAGCAGTGAAACCAAGAATGCCAACGGGGTTACGCTGAGCGACCCGCTACAGATAAGGGGTGGCGCGGAACTGGGCCTGCACAGCGGCGCCGAACCGCGCTGGTACAACCAATCCTCGGGCCTCACGCGCTACACCAAGCGCACCGACCACCTGAATATTGAGCTGCGGGCTCAGGCCCGCCTCACGGTGGGCCCCGAAAGCCGGATAAGCATCGGCTCGGCCTCGCCCTACCAAACCACCAGCGTCAGCCTCTACGACGGCACCTGCATCGTGGTCGAGAACGGGGCCACGCTCACCATCGCGGCCGGCTCCACGCTCAACATCTGGGAAGGCTCCACCCTGCTCGTGCGCAACGGCGGCACCGTGCAGGCCGACGGCGACTTAATGATTCGCTGGGGTGGGCACATCTGCGTCGAAGACGGCGGCAACGTGCGGCTCTCGCCCAGCAGCACCCTCTACGTTGATGCCGGCGCCCGCATGGGCGTGCGGGCCGGCGTGGGCCTACCCACCAATCTGGCGTGCACTAACCGAGTGTCAGCCTGCGGCGCGACCACCATCCTCAACTCCGGCGTGGTGAACGTAGGCGGGGGCAACGAGGCCCTGCAGTTCGACGGGGACGACGTGGTGTCCATCCCCAACACCAACTCCTACGTCAACGAATTGGGCCAGCAGTTTGCCATCGAGGCCTACCTGCGGGCCGACGACCTGAACGCGCCCGGCGCCCAGACCCTCTTTTCCAGCCGGAAGTTTTCTTCCAGCGGCACCAGCACCTACAACGGCGTGCTCTTCACCCTCTACGGCGGCCGGCTCCTGCTGCAGTTGGACGGCCGCAACTACTTTTCCGACGACGCCCGGCTGCCCAACGACAACGGCTGCCACCACGTAGCCGTGACGCGGGACGGCACCAACCGGGTGCGCTTCTACGTCGACGGCCGGGAGTCCTCGTACTCGCCCACCACCCCGCTGAGCGCCTTCAGCGACGGCCCCCTCGCCCTGGGCGCCGACCACCTGAACGGAGCCTACGGGGAGCACTTCCGGGGCATGATGGGCGAGCTGCGCGTGTGGAACACGTGGCGCAGCGGCGAGCAAATCAAGCAAACGTACACCCAGCGGGCCGTCGCCCCCCAGTTCGGGCTGGTGGTGAACTACGACATGCAGGACCCTTCTGCCAGCCAAAGCCTGAGCGACCTGTCGGGCGTGGCCCAAAGCGGGCGCAACCCAGTGCCGGGGGTGCTGGGAGCAACCAGCAGCGGCGCGGCCGACGACCCTACCTGAGTGAGCAGCTGCGCCCTGGCTTGCACCGTGCAGGGCAACTTCCGCACCGGCCCGCTCACCTGGACCGCCCCCGACTCGTCGGCCACGGGCCTGGGCACTCCTCCTAAGGCAAAAAACCGGACCGTCACGGCACTGAGCATCTCGCCCAACCCCGCCGCCACGGGCGGAACCGCCACGCTGCACTTCGACCTGCGCCAAGCCGGCCTCGTGCGGGTGTCGGTGCAGGACCTGGCCGGCGCCGAGCGGGCCGTGGTGCTCCAGCAAACCCACCTCGCCGCCGGGGCACAGCAGCTGCCGCTGCCCCTTCAGCAGCTGCCGCCCGGCCTGTACCTGGTGCTGACGCAAAGCCGGGGCGAGCGCGAGCACGTCCGGTTGGAAGTGCGCTAGCGCGCACAGCGGAACTGACGGCCAGTGCCTGCCAAGGCCTCACCCCCGGTCACATCACCAAGCCATCTCAAAGCCCCTGGCGCATCGTCAGGGGCTTTTTTGTTGCGCGCTGGCTGCAACCGCGGCGCATAGGGCGGCAAGATGAGTTTACCACCCCGCGCCGCTCCTTGCCGGCTCGGTGAGTCCGCTTGCACGTCCTGCGAGTTGCATTAAAGGACCTGCGAGCGACCAGCAACGCCTTGCGACTTTGCTTCAAAGGCTTGCGAGAAGGCTTCGCGGGGCTGCGACTTTGCTGCTATGGCCTGCGACTTGGTATTACCGGTCGGCGACTTTGTTTCACTGGCCCGCAGGACCGGCCGTTCGGCATGAAAGCGCCCCTTGCCTTCATCCCCGGGGAATTGGTATCTTTGCAGTCCTCGTTTATATCCATGTCGGTTCTGCTCACCCGTTTTTGGTTTTCGCTGCGCTTTGCCCTGCTCGCCGCTTCGGTGCTGCTGGTGCTGGGCCTGAATCAGCGCGCCGTGAGCGTGCTGCGGCCCGTGGGCAAAAGCGGCGCCCCCTTTGCGGCGCCCACCAAAGCCACCGTGGTGAAGCAGAAAGTGCTGCTCGAAGCCACGGCTTCGATGGACCATTTCGTGGCGCCGGTAGCTGATGCTTGGTTGCCGCCGGCCGTACCGGCCCTGTGGCTGCCCACGCTACGTCAGGCCCTGGCGGTGCCCCGCCTGCTGGCGGGCGTGCGCGCCGGTGAGGTTTTCCGAGTGCGCCTGCTGGCCGTGGCCCTCTCGCCACAGGCTCCCTAGTTGATTGGCTGATGGCATGATGTGGGGATGTGCTGCGCTGGCAGCAACATCGGGCTGAGCCTATCAGGGGCTTTGAGCTTTGCACATCATCCGTTCCATCAGCCAATCCGTCGACAGGTACTGGGCCAAGCCCTTCCTCAGCAAATCAGCACATCAAACAATTAGGAAATCAACATGCGTAACAAAGGATTAATTATCGCACTCACCGTCGTGGTTTCGGCGCTGTGTGCGTACTTCCTCTTCTTCACCTACGTCTCGCGCGGGGTGCAGCAGAAGGCCGTGGCCTACGCCACGCGCAACGGAAAACTCAACGAAACGGCTCGCCAGCACTACCTCGATTCGGTGTGGCGCGCGCCGGTGTTTGGCCCCTTCACCTACCGTGAAGTGCGCCAGAGCGAGCTGGGCCTCGGCCTCGACTTGAAAGGCGGCATGCACGTGACGCTGGAAGTGTCGCCGGTAGAAATTGTGCGCGCCATGAGCGGCAACAGCAAAGACCCTGCTTTTGTGAAATCGCTGGAGCAGGCCCAGGAGGCGCAGAAGACCAATTCGAGCACGCCGTTTACGGCGCTGTTTGCCCAGGCTTACCAGCAGAACGCGCCTAGCCAGCCCCTGGCCCGCATTTTTGCCAACACCACCAACAAGAGCCGCAACATCGACATCAACTCGTCGAACGAGAAGGTAATTGGCGCCATCGACAAAGAGGTGGAAGAAGCCATCGACCGCTCGTTCAACATCCTGCGCACCCGCGTCGACAAGTTCGGCGTGAACCAGCCCAGCATTCAGCGCGTGAAGGGCACCGGCCGCCTGCAAATCGAACTGCCCGGCGTGGATAACCCCGACCGCGTGCGCAAGCTGCTGCAAGGCCAGGCCAAGCTGGAGTTCTGGGAAGTATGGAACCAGAACGAAGTGGGCCCCTACCTCGTGCAGCTCGACAAGCAGCTGTCGGCCAAGCAGGCCGCTGAGAAAGTGGCTCCTGCCGTTGCAACTGGCGACACCGCTGCTACTGCCGCTGCCGGCGACTCAACTTCGCTGGCGGCGCAACTGGCCAAGAAAACCAAAAGCGCTGCTGCCGACTCGGCGGCCACCTCGGCCCAGGGCGGCGTACTGGCCAAGCTCTTCACCATGCCCGGCCGCCTGGGCGTGAACCTGCGCGACACCTCGCGCATGAACACCATCCTGCGCTCGCCCGAGGCCAAGGCCACGTTGCCTCCCACCCTGGCGCTGCTCTGGAGCCTGAAGCCAACCACCATCGACAAGCAGGAGTACCTGGAGCTGATTCCGGTGCGCAAGACCCGCGACGGCGTGCCCCCCATGAGCGGCGAAGTGGTAAGCGACGCCCGCTCGGACATTGGCCAGAACGGTGCCCCCGAGGTGCAAATGAGTATGACGCCCGCTGGCTCGCGCAAGTGGCAGAAGATGACCGCTGCCAACATTGGCAAGCAGGTGGCCATGGTGCTCGACGACTACGTGTGCTCGGCGCCGGTGGTGCAGAGCGAGATTTCGGGCGGCGTGACCAGCATCACGGGCAGCTTCGCGCTGGAAGACACCCAGGACTTGGCCAACCAGCTGAAAGCCGGTAAACTCCCCGCTCCTACCCGCATTGTGGAAGAAGCCGTGGTGGGACCTTCGCTCGGCAAGGAAGCCATCAACCAGGGCTTGTACTCGTCGCTGGCCGGTGTGGTCATCATCATGATTTTCATGGCCCTGTACTACGGCCGGGCTGGTGTGGTGGCCGACATTGCGCTGCTCTTCAACATCTTCCTGATTTTGGGCGTGCTGGCGCAGTTCGGCACCGCTCTGACGCTGCCCGGCATCGCCGGCCTGATTCTGGTAATGGGTACGTCGGTGGATGCCAACGTACTGATTTTTGAGCGAGTTCGAGAGGAACTGGACCACGGCCTCGGTCTGAACGACGCCATCAACAAAGGCTACTCGCGCGCTTTCTCGGCCATCTTCGACTCGAACGTGACGACCATGCTGATTGCCGTCATCCTCGGCTTCTTCGGCACGGGCCCGGTGCAAAGCTTCGCCATCACGCTGGGCATTGGCGTGCTGACTTCGTTCCTGTCGGCGGTGTTTGTGTCGCGCCTCATCATCGAGTGGATGGTGAAAGGGAATGAGAACCACCCGATGACCTTCAGCACGTCGATTTCGCGCAACCTGTTCAAGAATTTGAACTTCGACATCGTGGGCAAGCGCAAGCTGGCCTATGCCTTCTCAACCGTCTTCATCATCGTCGGCTTCGCGCTGATGGCCTACCAGGGCGGCCCCAACCTGGGCGTGGACTTCAAGGGCGGCCGCGCCTACGTGGTCGACTTCAACAAAACCATGATTGCTTCCGATGTGGCCGATAAAATCCGCCCCGTGTTCGAAGGAGCCGGCCTTGAGGTGAAGCAATACGGCTCGCCCGACCGCCTGCGCATCACCACCGGCTACCTGGCGGAGGACGAGAGCGTAGCCGCCGACACCAAAGTGGTAAACGCCCTCAACCAAGGCCTGCAAGCTTACAGCGCCGACGCGCCGGTTATCAAGTCGACCTCGAAAGTGGGGGCCACCATCGCCGACGACATCAAGCGTACTTCGGTGCTTTCGCTGGGCCTCACGCTGCTGGGCATCTTCGTGTACGTGCTGTTGCGCTTCGAGCGGTGGCAGTACTCCATGGCAGCCGTGGTGGCCCTGTTCCACGACGCGCTGCTGGTGATTGCGGCCTTTCCGATTGCCCGCCTGTTTGGCCTGAACTACGAAATGGACCAGATTTTCGTGGCGGCCCTGCTCACGGTTATTGGTTTCTCGATGAACGACACGGTGGTTATTTACGACCGCATCCGGGAATACCTGCGCGAGAACCCCAAGCTGACCTTCGCCCAGGTGGTGAACCCGGCTTTGAACTCGACCTTCTCCCGCACGATGATTACGTTCACGACCGTGTTCCTGGTGGTGTTGGTGATGTACATCTTCGGCGGTGAGACGCTGCGCTCGTTCTCCTTCGCCATGATTATCGGCGTCATCTTCGGCACGTACTCGTCGCTGTTCATCGCCACGCCGATTATCCTCGACACCTACGGCAAGAAAGAGGAGCGGGAGCGCCTCGCCGCTGGCGAAGACGTAACCAACCTGACCGGCGACGCCCCCAAGCTGAGCCAAGCCAACGTGTAGTGTCTAAACCACGGATTCCTGCGGATTTTTTGGATTTTGCGGATTTTGTGAATGGCTCTAACAACAAAAAGGCCGCCCAATTGGGCGGCCTTTTTGCGTCCTGAGGATAGAAGTGTGTCACTCGCCGGTCCGACGCCCTAGGCGTCCGACCGGTTGTCGGCAGGGCTTTCGGGGGATTGTGCGACCAATAACCGGTCGGACGCCTAGGGCGTCGGACCGGGCAGAGCCGACTTGCGAAACCATTTATATAAAGGCCAATCGTGCACAAAATCCGCGAAATCCGAAAAATCCGCAGGAATCCGTGGTTCAGACAACTAGTGCAAGCAACCGATTGGGCTTACCTTCCGAGTGGTCGGTAGAAGTCTACCACCGCTGCGCTATGCTGCACCTCTCCTCGTCTTCCTCTGCATCGGTGCCGCTCGCGGCGCTGCTAGCCGCCTGCCAGCGGCAGGAGCGCGTGGCCCAGCGCCGCTTGTACGGGCAGTTTCACGGCTTTGCGATGAGCATTTGCCTGCGCTACGCCCGCAACCGCGAGCAAGCCCTGGAAGCGGCCAACGACGGGTTTCTGAAAGCCTTTCGCGACTTGTACCGGTTTGACGCGGCCCGGTACCCCGAGGACGTGCCGGGCTCGTTTCGGGGCTGGCTCAAGCGCATCATGATTCACACGGCCATCGACCACTACCGCGCCAACGAGCGCCACCAGCACCAGCAAGAACTCGACGACGTGACCCTCAACCAAGCCGACAGCGCCGCCACGCCCCTCGACGCGCTGAGCTACGACGAACTGCTGGCCCTGGTGCAGCGCCTGCCGCCCGCCTACCGGGCGGTGTTCAACCTGGCGGTGATTGACGGCTTCGGCCACGAAGAAATTGCGGAACAGCTCCACATTTCGGTGGGCACTTCCAAATCCAACTTATTCAAGGCCCGAGCCCACTTGCGGACGATGCTGGCCCAGTGTACTACTCCTTCAACAGTTCGCCATGTGGTCCGATAACGATATAGATAACGCGTTTCGACGGCTTGACCCACCGGAACCCGAACCGTCTTCTTTCCCCCTTGGCGCCTGGCTGCGCCTGGAAACGCAGCTCGACCAGGCCCTGATTGCGCGCGCCGTGCGCCGGAAGCTGTGGAAATTCTTTGCGGCCGAAGTAGCCATTGTGGCCGCGGTGGCATTGGGCTGGTTCCTCTGGGCCAATAACACGGCGATTGCGACAACAAAAACAAGGAGCGCGGTGCAGGTTCCGGCACCAGCTGCGCACTCCGCACCAAGCGCTAGAGCAGGGGTAGCGGGTGCCTCTGGTGCGGCAACAACCCCTGGTAAAGCAATGGACAAAGCGCCAACAGCTAAGACTGGTGAGCCAATTGATAAGTCTGTTCACACGTTGCCCGCGCGGCGACCGGCGCCGCTGGCAGCGACTATGCCAACAAAGGCGTCGCAGGCTACTGAGGTGGCCAAGGCCTCTTCCGCATTGGCTTTGACCCACGGCGTTGCCTCCCCAAAAAGAGAGCGTTTGGGTAAGGACGCAACGCGACAAGAGCGGAGAAACCGCCGCAGCGAAGTGGCTTTAGCCAGCGCGGGCTACAATGCTACTGGCCGGCTGCGGAAAGCGACAGAATCTGTTGCTTCGGCTTTAACCGCCGCTTCGGACGTGCAGTCCTCTTCGGGAGTGCCGGCTGAGGCTGGCGCTGCTGGTGTGCCGTCAGGGCAGAACCCGGCTGGGCAAGCCGAGCCGCGGCCCTCGTCGGCGCTCGAAGCTGGACAGCAACTCCCGATGGCACTTACCCAAGGCGCAGGGCTAAACCAGGAAGCCCGCCAGGCAAGTGGCGAACCGCGGAACGATGACGAGACGGAAGCCCTGATGGCCCGGCCCGTTGGGGTAGCGACCATTGCACCCGAGCGGCCCGCCACCCTCCCGACAGTGGCGGTGGTCGATACGCCAACCTTGCCCTTGCCGACGCACCAGCCACGTTTTTACGTGGGAGTGGTGGGTGCGCCGGACTTCACAACGGTAAAATTCGCGGGGGTGAAAGCGCCTTTGCTGAATGCCGGCCTGACGCTGGAATACCGCCTCGCCAACCGCCTGCGCCTGACCACGGGGCTGCTGCGCTCAACCAAGGAATACGTGGCCCGGCGCGAGGACTACGATTGGAGCAAAGCTCCCCAGGTGGTCCTCACCCGAAGCTTTACGCAGGTAGACGGCGCCTGCACCGTGCTCGACGTGCCGCTGAACCTGCGCTACGACTTCTTGGCGCGGCCGCAGGAACAGGTGTTCGGCAGCGCGGGCCTTTCGACGTTTTTCATGCTGCACGAGCTGTATTCCTACGACTATTACGACAGCTACAACCAACCCAGCTATTGGGAGCGCCCGGTGGTGAACGAAAACCGCCACTTTTTCAGCATTTTCAACTTCTCGTTTGGCTACGAGCGCAGCTTTGGCACGCGTTGGAGCGTGCAGGCCGAGCCCTACGTCAAGGTTCCGCTGGCGGGGGTGGGGGCTGGCAAAGTGCAGCTTACCAGCGGCGGCGTGTTTATGGGCGTGAAATACGGCTTTTAGCACGCGCTGCTCCCTTTTCCTATTTCACCCTAGATAAGCCTACCAGATGTTCATGGCCCGTTCTCTTACTGCACGTTTTCGTCCGCTGCTGGCCAGCGCCGCCCTGCTGGGCGTGTCTGCCGGCTGCACCTATTCGAACGGCGACTCCGCTGACCCCGACGAAGCTACGCCCCAACCCTGCGGCATTACCGCCCAAAACGTCACGTACTCCGGCGTCATTTCGCCTATTTTTGACGCTAACTGCCGGGGTTGCCACGGCAGCAACGTCGCTTCAACCCGCGGCGGAGGCAACGACTTCAGCACCTACCAAAGCATCGAGCGCTACCCCATGGCTACCCTGCTGGGCACTATCGAGCACGCCCCTAGCTACAGCCCCATGCCCAAAGGCAGGGCCAAGCTTTCGGACTGCGACATCGAGCGCATCAAGGCGTGGATAGCCGCGGGCAAACCCAACAACTAACCCTATTTTTTCATGCAACGCTCTCTACCGCTGCTGGTTTTGCTGCTGGCACTCTGGGTCACAACCCGTGCGCAAGCGCAGACGAAGTACCTGACCAAAGCGGGGCTCGTGTCGTTTTTCTCGGCCACCCCCATCGAAGACATTGAGGCCCGCAACCAGCAGGTAGCGGCCGTGCTCGACTTTGGCACCGGCCAATTGGCCTTCTCGCTGCCCGTTAAGGGGTTTGTGTTCAAGCGCACCCTCATGCAAGAGCACTTCAACGAGAACTACATGGAATCTGACAAATTTCCGAAAGCTACCTTCGCGGGGCGTTTCGTGAATTTTGACGCCGCGGCCTTGGCCACGGCCGGCCCGCACAACGTGCAGGTAGAGGGCGACCTCACGGTGCACGGCGTGACGCGCCGCGTGCAGGTGCCCGCCAGCGTGGAGCTGAAAAGCGGGCAGCTCCTGGCCTCTGCTACGTTTCCAGTGGCGCCGGCCGACTACAACATTGAGATTCCGATGCTGGTGCGCAACAGCATTGCCAAGGTCATGACCGTGCGCGTGGTCCTCAGTTGCCCCCCCGCACCTGGCGCTGTTGGCGCCGCCCCGCGCCCCACCAATTAAGTTTTTGCCCTGTTCCTGCCTCTTCTTATGACTCGTTCCTTTACCCCTCTCCTTGCCCTGACGGGCCTGCTGCTGGCCTTGGCCCGCCCCGCCCAAGCGCAAGACGACTTGCTGAAAGACCTTGAAAAACAAACCGCCGACTCCACCAAGCGCGAGGTGGTAGCGGCCACGTTCAAGGCCACGCACATCATCAACTCCCAATCGGTGGAAACGCCGGGCAAGGGCACGCTGGCTTTTCTCATTCAGCACCGTTTCGGCACGCTCAATAGCGGGGCCTACGAGTTTTTTGGCCTCGACCAAGCCGTGCTTCGCCTCAGTTTCGAGTACGGCCTCACCGACCGGCTGGCTTTGGGCATCGGTCGCAGTTCGCAAGACAAGACCTTTGATGGTTTTGTGAAGTACCGGGCCTTGCGCCAAACCACGGGCGCGCGCGCCATGCCGGTGTCGGTGACGCTGTTTGCGTCGTCGGCCATCACCACTCTCAAATTCAACGACCCCGCCACGGAGCGCACCACGGCCTCGCGCGTGGACTACGCCTACCAGGCGCTCATTGCCCGCAAGTTCAGCGAAAACCTGTCGGTGCAGCTCATGCCCACGCTCATCCACCGCAATTACGTGGCCACCTCCAACATGCAGAACGACGTGTACGCCCTGGGCGCCGGCCTGCGCCAGAAGCTGACCAAGCGCCTGGCCCTCACCGCCGACTATTTCTACGTGCTGCCCGGCAACACCGCCGATACCTACCGCAACGCGCTGGGCGTGGGCGTCGACATCGAAACCGGTGGGCACGTCTTCCAGTTGCACCTCACCAATTCCAAAGGCATGGTCGAGAAGTTTTTCGTGCCCCAGACCGATGGCAACTTCTTCGACGGCGACATCTACTTCGGCTTCACCGTGGCGCGGAATTTCACCATTAAGTCGCAGCTATAGCCATAATAGACCGCCTGTCATTGCGAGGCCGCAGGCCGTGGCAATCCGTCCCACCAACGCGACTACTCCCGAGAAGTGCCACTGCTTCGCTTACGCAAAAAGCCCCGACTCCATACAAAGTCGGGGCTTTTTACTTTATCAAGCCGGTCGCTGAGAACAGAACGGCTTGCCGCGCTGCGCTCGCCATGACAGGCGACGATTACACCATAATGCCTTCGGCCACTACGCTCTGTACTTCGGGCACCATGCGCTTGAGCAGGTTTTCGATGCCTGATTTCAGCGTGACGGTGGCCGAGGGGCAGCCGGAGCACGAACCCTGCAGGTTCACGGTCACGATGCCTTCGTGGTAGCTTTTGAAGGTGATGTTGCCGCCGTCTTGCTCCACGGCGGGGCGCACGTAGTTGTCGAGCAGGTCGATGACTTTTTGGGCAATCTGGCCGTCCTGCTGGGTGGGGTCGCCGGCGGTGGCAGCTTGGGCGGCCTTTTGCTCAGCAGCGGGGTCTACGGTGAAGATGGGGCCCCCGGCTTCCACGTAGCTTTTCAGGAACTGGCGCAGCTCGGGGATGAGCTGGGTCCAGGTCATTTCAGGCTGGTTTTTGGTGATGGTGACGAAGTTCTGGGCGATGAACACACGGCCCACGTAATCGAACCCGAACAACTCCTGCGCCAAGGGCGAATTGGCAGCGGCTTCGAGGGTGGGGTAATCCACGCTCACGCCGTCGACCAGCAGGTTGTTGTTCAGGACAAACTTCATGCTCTCCGGGTTGGGAGAGGCTTCGGCATAAATGGAAACAGCAGACATGAGCGTATTTTCTAAGGTCAAGTTGGAATCTGGGCTTGAGAAAGCGCAACCGTGGCGAAACAGGTCGTAAACGCCTTCCCTTCAACCCGAACCTTGCCTACAACAGTGCAAGGGCAGCAGAGGTTGCAAAGGTACTGACCGGCGCACGGTTCTAGCCGTTTTGCCGCCAGCGCCGGCCACTTTCCGAAGAAGGTTTCTGAACGGTCAGGCAGCGTAGGGTGAGGGGCGCCGCGGTGCCGCAGGACCTCTCTCCCCAGGAGAGGGGAGCCTGACGAAGTGTAGCGCGGACTTTTAGTCCGCGAGTGGCCCGCGGTCATCCCAATCAAGCCGCGGACTAAAAGTCCGCGTTACAGCCGCGCCGCCGTAGCACCCTTCTTCGCGGGAGAGGAGCCGGGGGTGAGGTCCGCGGCACTGCGCCGACCTTCACGACGGGCTGGGCCATTTCAAACCTTCCCCGCACCCCCAGCAAAAAAGCCGCTCCCGCATTTTTTTCGTTATTCTGTTTTGGCCGCAAGGCCAACTTGCCGCCCTGCTCATTTTCCCGCTGCTACCAAGTGCTCCCAGTTTTGTCATCTCCGGAAACGCGCTTGCGCGACCTTCTCTTCCAACCCATCGACATGGCTTGGCTGGTGTTTTTCCGGCTGGGCGCTGGGCTGCTCATTGCCGTGGAGCACGCGGGCGCCGTGGTGCTGGGGCACCCGCAGCGCTACTTGGCGGCGCCTCACCACTTCACCTACCTGCTGGCGCCCTTGCCCAACTTGTCGGCGCCGGTGCTGTACGCACTGTATGCGGTGGTGATAGGCAGCGGCCTAGCAGTAGCGGCCGGCTGGCACTACCGGGTGGCGGCCGCGCTGCTTTGTGTGGGCTGCTGGTGGCTGTTTTTGCTCGACTCGACGACGTACATCAACCACCACTACCTGTTTTGTTTGGTGGCGGGGTTGCTGGTGGCGGTACCGGCCCACCGCGCCGCTTCGCTCGACGTGCGCGCGGGCCGCGTGGCACCGGCCACCACTGCCCCGGCCTGGACGCGCTACCTGCTGCTGGGCCAGCTCGGAGTGGTGTATTTCTTCGCGGGAGTGGCCAAGCTCAACCCCGACTGGCTGGCGGCCCGGCCCCTCACCGTGTGGCTGAGCCACAAAAGCGGCTGGTGGCTGGTGGGCCCACTGCTCACACAACCCTGGTTGGCGTGGCTGATGAGCTACGCCGGCTTGGCCCTCGACCTGCTGGTGGTGCCGCTGCTGCTGTGGCGCCCCGCCCGGCCCTGGGCCTACGGAGCCACCGCCATTTTTCACCTGAGCAACGTGGTCATCTTTGGGCTGGGCACCTTCCCGTGGTTTTCTCTGCTGATGACGGCCTTGTTTTTCGACCCCGACTTCCCGAGGCACTTGCCAGGGCCGGTGGGCCGGTGGTTTCGGCGACAGGTGCCCGTGCCCACGGAGCAGGCCGCGGTGCTGCCGTCGCGGGCGTGGCAGCGGCTGGTGGTGGTCGGGCTCACCACATACGCCGCCGTGCAGCTAGCCCTGCCGCTCCGGCACTTCTTATACCCTGGCCAGCCCCATTGGACCGAAGAAGGCCACAATTTTGCCTGGCACATGATGCTGCGCAGTAAAACCAGCACCGCCAGTTTCCGGGTACGCCTTGCCGACGGGCGCGAAGAGCTGGCCGACCTGTCCACCGTCGTCACGCCGGCCCAGGCCCGCTTTGCCAACCACCCCGACTGCATCCTGCAAGTAGCCCACTGGCTGGCGGCAGAGTACCGCGCCAAGGGACGGCCCTTGAGTGCGGTTTTCGTCACCTCTCAAGTGTCGCTCAACGGCCGCCCGGCCCAGCCCCTGATTGCGCCCGACGTGAATTTGCTGCGCTACCAGCCCACGCTACTAGCAGCCACTTGGATAGCGCCAGCGCCAGAATAGCTGGTTATGGCAGGCTTCGGGGTGGGGTCGCAAGGCTGAAAGGTAGCGCGGCCTACAGCCGGTTGGCCCGGGCCCGCAACAGCAGGTCGGCCAGCACCAGTTGGGTCATGGCTTCGACGATGGGCACGGCGCGCGGCAGCACGCAGGGGTCGTGGCGGCCCCGGCCCACCAGGGTCACCGCTTCGCCTTGGTCGTTGATGGTCTGCTGAGGCTGCAGCAGCGTGGCCACGGGCTTGAAGGCCACCCGGAAGTAAATGTCTTGCCCGTTGCTGATGCCGCCCTGGCTGCCGCCGCTGTGGTTGGTGCGGGTACGCACTGCACCGGCTTCGTCGGTATAAAACTCGTCGTTGTGCACTGAGCCTGGCAGCTTGGTGCCGGCAAATCCCGACCCGAACTCAAATCCCTTCACGGCATTGATGCTGAGCAGGGCGTGCCCTAGCACCGCCGGCAACTTATCGAACACCGGCTCGCCGAGGCCGGCGGGCACGTGGCGCGCCACACCCGTAATTACGCCGCCCACGGTGTCGTGCGCCGCCTGCGCCTCCCGAATGCGGGCTTCCATGCGCACGGCCGTTTCCGGATGGGGGCAGCGCACCGGGTTGGCGTCGATGAGGCCAAGGTCCAAGTCTTGGTATTCCACGGGCACTTCCACCTCACCCACTGCCGAGACGTAGGCGGCAATCTCGACCCCAAAATGGGCCAGCACCCGCATGGCCACGGCACCCGCCGCTACCCGGGCGGCCGTCTCGCGGGCCGAGCTGCGGCCCCCGCCGCGGTAGTCGCGGCGGCCGTACTTGGCGTCGTAGGTGTAGTCGGCGTGGCTGGCCCGGTAGGCGTGGGCAATGTGCGAATAGTCGTCGGAGCGTTGGTCGGCGTTGGGGATGAACAGGCTGATGGGAGTGCCCGTGGTCACGCCTTCGAACAGGCCCGATTGAATGTGCACGGTGTCGGCCTCCTTGCGCGGGGTGGTCAGGTCGGACTGGCCCGGCCGGCGGCGGTCGAGGGCGGCCTGAATGTGGGCCGCGTCCACGGGCACGCCGGCCGGGCAGCCGTCGATGATGACGCCAATGCCCGCGCCGTGCGACTCGCCGAAGGTGGTGATGCGAAAGAGGGTGCCGAAAGTATTGGCCATTTAAGCTTGGTTGTTAGTTACTCGTTGTCAGATTTTAGTTGTCAGTTGCTCGTTGCTCGTTGTTAGTTGTTAGTTGTCAGTTTTCAGTTTTCAGTTTTCAGCCTGACAACTAACAACCAACAACTGACAACTAAAATCTGCGCAAAGCTACCCCCGGCGCCCGGCTCGCCACCACCCAAAGCCCGCCACGGCCGCCAGGCCCACCAGCAGCCAGTTGGCGTAGCGGCGCACGTCGCGGTACACATCCAGCGACTGCGGCGTGGTGGCTGCTTCGGCCAGCGCCGGGCCGTAGAAGGGGTCGTCTTCGGGCTTGGGCAAGGCCACGGGTTGCGCCACGCGCCCCCGCACCACCGGCCGCACGCTGGGCCGGAGGGTGTCGTAGCGGGCCGTGGCGGGGTTAAACACCACGAGCTGCAACAGGCTGTCGAGCGGCACAGTGCCCGGCCGCCGCGCCACCAGGCGGTAGCGAAACAGCTTGCGCCCACCGCCCACGGCGGGCGCCACGCTCACCTCGGGCCCGTACACGTCCAGGCCCGGCCAGGGGGCCACGGGCGGGGCCAGCACCGCCGACAGGTTGCCTTTGCCCTCCACGCCAAACGAGTAAATGAACGACTGACCCACCCGGAAACTGCTGCGGCTGAGGGCCTCACGGAGCTGGTAGTTGCCCACGGCCACCAGCTCGTTTTGCCCCGGCAGCGGCCGCACCTGCACCGACACGCCCGGCGACAGATAGGTTTTGTAGCCCGCCAGGCGGTTGTCCTGTCCCGGCTCGGGCTTTTTCAGGAATTTAAACTTCACCATCGTCAGGGCCAGCGGCGGAAAGCGCAGGGGCTCCGGCGTGAGCGGATAGTACACGCTCTCGGCCAGCCGGAAGCGCAGGTAGGTTTGGCCGGCCCAGCGCACGCTGTCGGGCGTCACGCTGGCTTCTGGGCCGGGCTCCTGCCAGGCCGTGGCCTGGTGCAGCTGCCGCAACAGCGGCGGCAGCTGGCTGGTAAAATCGTGAAAGGCCAGCATGGCCTGGTCGGCCGGCGTGAGGTAGAAGTACAGGCCCACGCGCACGCCTTCGCCCACAAATACGCTGGGGCGCTCGGCCACCACGGCCAGAAAAGCGCGGTCGGGCAATTCCTGGTACAAGGCCGGCTTGGGCTTGCCAAACAGCTTGTCGAGGTCGCCCACGGCTTGCAGCGGGGCCTGCGGGCTGGCCGGCTTAGTGAGCGCCGTTGGATTGGGTGCCGACGCAGGGTTGGGAGTTGACGCTGAATTGGGCGGTGATGCCGGATTGGGCACGGCCGCGCTGGGCGCCTGGGCTGGTGCCGGACCGACACGCACCGTGGCTCCCGCACTGCGCAGCACCGCCCCGTTCACCGTCAGTTGAAACGGTTTGATGACGTACTCGCCCTCGCCGTAGGGCATGTAGCGCTGCGCGATGGTGAGGTCGGTGAAGCGGCGGCCTTGCACGATGCGCGTGGTGGTGGTGCTGGTTTTGCCGCTTTTCTTGAAGCCTTCCAGCTCCGGAAAGTCTGAGTATTTCTCCAGCACTCCTCCCCGCAGGCGAAACGCTAGCGTGAATACCCCGGTCACGGGGAGGCTGGCGGGCGGGGGCAGCAGCGCCACGTCGGCCGGACCCGTGCGGCTGAGCGCGGCGGGCTGCTGGGCCGCTGGTGGGGCCGGTTTGGGCACGGCCGCCGGCGAGGGTTGCTGCCCCAGCGTGGGAACGGTGCCCAATAGCGCCCCCAACACACCCATCCACACAATAATTCTTCGCATCACAACTCGGGTGGTTAGCAGGCCTCAAAAGTAGCGTCAAACGCTGGAATCCTGCTTCTATTACAATTTATAATTCATAATTGCAAGCGTTGTGCTTAGGCTGAAGCAAAAAAATACGGGCCTCCTGAATCCTTCAGCGCATGTAACGCCGTATCTGCCCTCACAATCCCCATACTGTCCTGGTTTTCCGCCCAAAAACGAGCCTTTGGCGTCGTTCAGCCTTCTATTGCCTTTTCCCAGCCAAGTTCAATTTTCACCTAACCATTCCTACTAGCATGTCTGACAACATTCAGCCACGTGGCACCGACGACGCCACGCTCGCCAAGCCCCTCTACACGCCCATCAAGCGGCGTTCGTTCTTCATGTACGCTGGCGCTACCGCCGGCGCTACTGCCTTGCTGCTAGCCGGTTGCGACGACGACTCCGATGACCCCATCATGGCCAACACCGTCAACGTTGGCTCGGGCGACGTGGGCGTGCTCAACTATGCTTATGCGCTCGAACAGCTGGAAGCCGCATTCTACACGCAGCTGCGCGACGGTGCTTATTACAGAGGCTTGGCCGCCAGCAGCGCCGAGAAGCAAATTCTCGACGACCTCTATTACCACGAAGTCATTCACCGCGAGTTCTTCAAGGCGGCCATCACCGCCGCTGCGCCCACTGCCATCATCAAGGGGTTGACGCCCAATTTTGGAGCTGTCAATTTCGGCGACCGTACCTCCGTGCTCGGCACTGCTAAGGCGTTCGAAGACCTCGGCGTAGCGGCTTACAACGGTGCTGGCCAGTACATCACCTCGCCCCTCTACCTCACCATTGCCGGCAAGATTGTGTCGGTGGAAGCTCGCCACGCGGCCATTATCCGCGACCTGGTGCAGGAAGGCAGCTTTGCCGCCAACGACGTGGTGACCATCACCTCGGCCAACACCAGCAACGTTGCCACCAACGCCGCCCCCGCCAACTCCAGCCTGGAGCGCTCGAAGTCACCGGCTGAAGTGGTGGCCATTGCCAACACGTTCCTGGCTGACGGCTCCAAGCTCAACGTTTCGGGCCTCGTGTAGTCGGTCCCTTTCCCAATTTCTCAATCTTGTCTTTTCTTCACCATGAATATTTTTCAAATTATCTCGGAAATCGAGAAAGTGGACCCGGAAGTATACGACCGCCTCGACTCGCGCCGTAGCATTTTCAAGCACATGAGCGGCTTGGGCCAGAAGCTAACCGCCGCTGCCGTGCCCTTGGCCATGGGCGCCATCTTCAATAAAGTTTATGCGCAAACTCCCATGGGTGCCGGCGTCAACGACGTGCTCAACTTTGCCCTGAGCCTTGAGTATTTGGAAAGGTACTTCTACGACCGTGGCCAGACCACTGCTGCTCTGCAAGCTGGCTTCAGCACGAACAACCAGGCCGCGCTAAACCTGATTCGGACCGACGAAGCCAACCATGTCACCTTCCTGCGGAGCGTACTTGGTGCTGCTGCCATTGCTGACCCCACCGCCGCCACCTTCGACTTCACCGGCGGCAAAGGCTCCGGTGCGGGCCCCCTGGCCACAGTATTCACTAGCACGGGCACCTACCTCGCGGTGGCCCAGTCGCTGGAAGACACTGGCGTGCGCGCCTACAAAGGCGGCGCCCCTCTGCTGATTGGTGCAGCCAACAGAACGGTGCTCACGGCTGCGCTCAACATCCACTCGGTGGAAGCCCGGCACGCCTCGCGTCTGCGCACCATGCGCCGCGCCTTGGCCACCAGCACTACCCCCGCGCAATCGGCGCAGAGCGGCAGCCTCAACAACTCGCCCAAGAGCTGGATTTCCGGCAACGACAACGGCGGCGCCGCCCCGGGCATTACTGACGCCA
This sequence comes from Hymenobacter sp., assembly GCF_036388155.1. Taxonomy (NCBI): domain Bacteria; kingdom Pseudomonadati; phylum Bacteroidota; class Cytophagia; order Cytophagales; family Hymenobacteraceae; genus Hymenobacter; species Hymenobacter sp. Next base: position 22,289 of record NZ_DASVSI010000135.1, read on the forward strand.
TCTACAATGCTGGCAACAACATGAACGCACCAGCCATGGTGACGTTCGACGCCGAAAGCAACGTGACGCAGGGCGGCGTAAACCTCCAGAACGCTCTGGCTTCGCTGAACTTCCCGGCCTCGGCATTCTCCGAAGCCTTCGACGAAGCGTTGGACGTAACCACGGTAAAAGCCATTGCCCGCACGTTCGTCGTGAACGGCAGCAACTTCTTGGCTTAAAGCCCCGCACCCCATTCCGGGTGCTTCAAAAGCCGGCCTCGCTCACGCGGGGCCGGCTTTTTCTGTTAGCGCGCCACCGCGCCACTAGGGTTCAGCTTTTCCTTTTCACCTTTCACCATCATTCATTTTTTTACTCTTGAATAAAGCTCGCCCCTTTGGTCATTCAACTTTCTCTCTGTCAAAATTCTTTGCGCTTTGGGTTTGAAATACTGCCAATTAAGGCATAAGCTTATTCGGTTGCGAGTCAATCCTTTCGTCAATCGCCGCCGTATTCTTCCACAGGTCCTTCCCCAAACCTATCAGTTTTTTAAGGTTTTGTGCCACTAATCCCCGGAGCTCCCGGGGAGACTGGCTTTGCTTTGTCCACATTTTCCATCCACTTCATTCCTCATTTTTTATGTCTGACACGCTTCGGTCTACTGGCTCCGACGACCCCCAACTCGCGCGGCCCCTGTATGTGCCCATCAAACGGCGCTCTTTTTTCATGTACGCCGGCGCCACCGCCGGGGCCACGGCGCTGCTCCTTTCGGGCTGCGACGACGACGAGGACTCCCCCAACACCAACGCCATCGACGTGGGCAGCGGAGACGTGGGCATCCTGAACTACGCCTACGCCTTGGAGCAGCTCGAAGCCGCTTTCTACGCCCGGGTTCGCACCGGCGCTTACTACACAGCGGCCAATACGCCGGCCGCTTTCAAGCAGGTTTTCGACGACCTGGCGCTGCACGAGGCCATACACCGCGACTTCTTCAAAGCAGCCATTACGGCTACCCCAGGCGCTACGCTGCTAAAAGACCTAACGCCGGATTTTTCAAAAATCGACTTTGACACGCTCAATGGCGTCCTCTCGGCCGCCCGCACGTTCGAGGACATCGGGGTAGCCGCCTACAACGGCGCCGGCCGCTACATCACCAACAATACCTACCTGGGCTTGGCCGGTAAAATTGTATCGGTGGAGGCTCGCCACGCGGCGCTTATCCGCGACATGATTACCTACAACAGCTTTGTGGCGGCCGATGTGGTGAACGTGTTCACCCCAACCATTGCTGCCGGCGCTGGCACGGCCTACACCGGCGCGGGCACTCCCAGCCTGACCCCGGGCAATGGCAACCCCGTGCCCGGCGCCGAGCGCTCGCGGAGGCCGCAGGATGTGCTGAATTCTGTGAACAACTTCCTCGCCGCTGGCTCGAAGCTTTCGGCCAACAGCTTCTCGTAGGTTCACCTGCTCCTTTTTTCCTTCCACTCGCATTTCCAACTATCATGAATCTTTTCAAGCTAATTTCCGACCTGGAGCAGGCCGACCCCGAGTTCCTGGACCGCGTCAATCCCCGCCGTCGGGTATTTAAGTACCTGGGCAATGCCGGCCAGAAGGTAACGGCCGCTGCCGTGCCCGCTGTCTTGGCTTCGTTCTTCAGCCGCGCTTACGGCCAAACCACCACCCTGCCCGACCCCGTGCAGAAGGTGTTGACCCTGGCGTTGCAGCTCGAGTACCTGGAGTTTCACTTCTATAACACTGCGCTGGGCATCCAGGGCCTGATTCCGGGGACTGAGACGCCCGGCGTTACCACCATCCGCAACGACGAGGCCGGCCACATCAGAGCCCTGCGTGACGTGCTTGGCACCAATGCTCCGTCCTACCTCGTTACAGACTTCGACTACTCGGGCGGCGGTGGCACGGGTACCGGCCCGATGGCGAGTGCGCTTACCCCAAATGGCCCCGGCAACACCAACGGAGCCCTGTTTTTTGCCGCCGGCCAGGCCTTTTCCGATGTGGGACAACGGGCTTACAAAGGCGGTGCGCCCACGCTAAACACTGCATCTACCAAGGATATTCTGGAAGCGGCCCTCAACATTCACTCGGTGGAGGCCCGCCACAATTCGCACTTCCGCAGCGTGCGCCGTGCCATTGTGGCCAACACGCCGGGCTCGGCCATGGCGCCGGCCGTAGCACCGTTCGACAACGCCCCCAAGAGCTGGATAAACCTGATAGACAACGGCGGACCTACCGCGCCCAACGGCAGCAAGCCGGCCAGCGCGGTGTATGGGCCGGGTAGAACCACGGATTTCCCGGCGGATAGCAACACCTCGCAAGCCGGAATAAACCTGACGACTCTCAATAGTGCTTACACCGCCGCCGCGGTATCGGAAGCGTTTGACGAGCCGCTCGACCCGGCTACCGTGCAGGCCATTGCGCTGAATTTCACTTCCGTCGCTGGCAAAGCGAAAGGGCTGTTTCAGCAAACGTTTTAGTGGTTCGGCCAGGTCGGCCGGCAGCAAACATCCTTAGCAACCCGCAGCAATGCGGCCGCTTGAGGGTAGTTACTGGCACCACCTCCGCCGCCGAAAACGTGCCGCAAGCCAGCGTGCACGCGCCAAAGGGCAACCCCACCGGGTTGCCCTTTTTTGTTCCCGTTGCGGCAAGGCAACCATCTAGACGCGGGGAGTATCTTTGCAGGGAGCCGCGTTTGGGCGGCCCCGCCGATTTCTTGTTGATGACTGATTTGACTTCTCCTCTTTCTCAAGCCCCTGCGGCCCTGCCGCGGCGCGCGTTTATGCGCGTGGCGGGTGCGTCTGCTGCCACGGTGGGGCTGGTGCTGGCCGGTTGCGGCTCCGACGACCCCACGCCCACCACGTCTGACCCGAACCTGCTCCGGCTGGGGGGCGACGACAACGGCTTGCTGAACTACTTCTACCTGCTGAAGCAGCTGCAGGCTTCCTTGTACCAGAAGGTGGTTGACGCACCGCCGTCCGACTTGCTGCCCGGCGACCGAACCATTTTTACCGATTTGCGCGACCACGAGCTGGTGCACCGCGTCACGCTGCGCTTCGCGTTGGCCACCAACGCCTACGACGCCAACCTGGCCACCCCACTGGCGTTCGATTTCTCCACCTTTAGCCTCACCACCCGGGCTGGCGTACTGGCAGCGGCCCAGCAGCTCGAAGACGTGAGCGTGGCGGCGTATGCGGGAGCCCTGCGGCTCATCGACACCCCGGCCACCTTGGCCTTGCTGGCCAAAATTGCGTCGGTTGAAGCCCGGCACTCGGCGGTGGTGCGCGACTTGCGCACGCCCGGCTCTTTTGCCAACGACGACACCGTGGTCACGGCCGGCGCCCTGCAAAACGTGAGCGTGGCCAAAACCCCCGTGCAAGTAGTGGCCGAAACCAGAGCTTTTTTCCTGCCCATCGTGGTATCCCCCGATTTGCTGCCCACCACCTAAGCGGCCCTTTTTGCCTGTTCTTGCATGAAACTACTTTCTCTCCTCGACCGCCTCAGCGCCGCCGATGCCGCTTCTGCTCATGAGGCAACTCCGCGCCGCCAGTTGCTGCGCCAGCTGGGCCAAGCCGGGGTTCGGGCGGCAGCCGTGGCGTTGCCGGTGTCATTGGCCCAGTCGGCCCAGGCCAGCACCCTGGCTGACACCGCCCTCGACGTCATCCTGCGGCTCCTGAAGCTGGAGGACTTGCTTAGCGCCCTCTACACCCAGGCCCTGGCCCCGGGCGCGGTGCTGGCCAACCCCGCGCAAGCAGCCGTTCGGGCCGATTTTGAGCGCGTGCTGCGGCACCAGCAAGGCCACGCCATCTTTCTGCGCAACGCCCTGACGGGCGCGGGACTCACCCCGCCCGCGGCGCCGGCGTTCGACTTCAGCGGCCGCCGCAACAACCCGGCTAACCCCGAGCTGTTTCCGAACGTGCTGACCGACTACGCCGCCTTCCTGCAGCTGGCGCAGCAGCTAGAAGACGCCAGCGCCAGCATTTACCTGGCCCAGGTGCCCTTCCTGGCCGCCGACCGCCAACTGCTCGACGCCGTGCTGCGCATGCAAACCGTGGAAGCCCGCCATGCCTCGCACGTGCGCACGCTCCGCCGCAACCTCACCGCGTCCGGCCTCAAAAGCTGGCCCAGCAACGCCGACGCGGCCCCCAGCCCCGCGGTGTTGGTGCCCAGCCCGGCGGGCGGTACCGCCGCGCCGGTGTCCATCTACGCCTTCGAGGCCAACGAAAACCAGGTCACTACCGGCACCACTACCGTGCCCTTCGTCGCTTTGCTCAGCGGCACCAATGCGGTGCAGTTTGTGGCCCTGTCGGAGGCATTCGATGAGCCGTTGCCGGCCACGCAGGTTACGGCATTGTTCGCCCTGTTTGCGTAACGAAACAACATTTTGGCATTACCAGTAAAAGGAGCGGCGCTGGCTGCTCCTTTTGCGTATCCGGGGGGCTGGCAGCGCACCCTAGGGCGCGGCCTCTTGCGAAGCCCCGCCTTCATTTCGTATCTTTCTTATGGGGTGACCACCAAGCTCTTTTGCAGGGTTTGGGGCTGCCCCACCTACCCTTTCCCCTCGTATTCCTGATGCTATGCTTGACTACGTGAAAATGATTCTCCTTAAGGTCAGCTTCAACAAAATGCTCTTTGAGAAGGAACTGCGCAAAGCCCTTAAAGTGCTGACGCCGGTCGAAGTGCCCGATTTTCGTAGTTGGTGCTACCAGCAATTTGCCCGCGTTTACCGCAAAGTGCTCAAGCGGGTATTTGGCGGCTTGGAGTTGACCGGGGCCGGGGCTTAGCCGCCGGTCACAAACTTGATGTTGCGCTTCAGTCCCTCGTAGCCCGTCCGCTTCACGGCCGACTGGCGAAACAGCTCGGAAAACAATTCGTGGGTGATTTCGCGCCAGTCGCCGGGCGTCAGGTCTTTCAGGCCCGGCGCCGGGTTGAACTCGGGCTCGCTGTGGGCTTTGGCGAAGCGGTTCCAGGGGCACACGTCCTGGCAGATGTCGCAGCCAAAAACCCAGTTGCCAAACTGCCCGGCCGCTTCCATCGGAATTTGGTCCTTGAGCTCGATGGTGAAGTAGCTGATGCACTTGCTGCCGTCCACGACGTAGGGTTCGGTGATGGCTTGGGTGGGGCAGGCGTCGAGGCATTTGGTGCAGGTGCCGCAGTAGTCCCGGATGGGCCCGTCGGCGGGCAACTCCACGTCCACAATCAGCTCGGCAATGAAGAAAAACGAGCCCGTGCCGGGAGTTATCAGGTTGGCGTTTTTGCCCACCCAGCCCAGGCCGCTTTTCTTGGCCCAGGCCTTGTCGAGCACCGGCGCCGAGTCCACAAAACAGCGGCCGCCAATCTGGCCTATTTCGGCCTCCATGTCGGCCAGCAGCGTCTTCAGCTTGTCCTTGATGACGAAGTGGTAGTCGCGGCCGTACGCGTACTTGCTGATTTTCAGAGTGTCGTCGGGCTGCTGGGTTTCGGGGGCCGGGTAGTAGTTCAGCAGCAGCGAGATAACGGACTTGGCGCCGTCCACGAGCAAGCGCGGGTCAAGGCGCTTGTCGAAGTGGTTTTCCATGTAGCCCATGCGGCCGTTCATGCGCTTGGTGAGCCAAGTTTCCAGGCGCGGCGCTTCTTCCTCCAAGAATTCTGCCTTGGAAATGCCGCAGGCCATAAAGCCTAGCTCCGCCGCACGGCGCTTAATGAAGGGGGCCCATTCGGACTGGAGAAGCATTAGATGGAGGGGTAGGGCAGCAACACAAGGCCCGATTCGTCCAAGAATCGAAAATCGCGCTGGTTTTTGCTGAGCAATGGCAAGTCATATTCAATGGCGGTAGCTGCGATTAACGCGTCGGGTATTTCCAAGTTCTGGCCCAGATAGTAGTGGCTGATTAACTCGTCGGCGCGGCGCGAAATGGCTTCGTCCAAGGCAAGGACTTGGAAGCGCCGCAGCAGTTTCTCCGCTTGCTGCTGCACCTCGCGGTTGCGACATCTCCGAATGGTTTTCATGCGCGAAACGATGCTAATGCCCAACGGGGCAGCGCTCCCTAGGGTGGTCACCAGCGTTTCGGCCACGGCATCTTTCCGCAACACGTCGATGAGCACGTCCGAATCTAACAGTATCAGGCCCGCCATTACGCCGAACGCAGGCCCCGCCGTACCTGGTGAATGTACTCCGCCCCGTCCGTGATGTCGGTTCGGTCGGCCCAGGCTCCAAAAAATTCAGGGTCGCTGAACGGCTGCCCTTCCTGAGCAGGGTCGGCGGGGTACAGAACCGGCGGCTGTCGCTTTGTCGGTTCAGTGGCCTGTTTTTTCAACAGCAAAACCAATCGCTCAAAACTGGCACGGGTGCGTTCTGGCAGGGCATTGAGTTCTTGTGCAAGTTGAAGCGTTTCCATACAAAACAAGAGTAGCCGGCATTAAATGTAAGCAAGTAGAAACAAGAAACGCGCCGCTTGGGGCGGCGCGTTCCGTAATCCGAATGCAGCGCGGACTTTGTAGTCCGCGCCGGGGTTGTTCAGTACGCGGGCTGCGCAGCCCGCGCTACCCCTGCGTAATCTCGGCGAACAAGTCGCCCGAGTTGCCGCGCAGGTGCTGGGGCAGCAGGCGGCCCAGGTGCTGGTAAGCCGCCTCGGTGGCTTCGCGGCCGCGCGAGGTGCGCTTGATGTAACCTTCCTGAATCAGGAAGGGCTCGTACACTTCCTCAATGGTTTCGCCTTCCTCGCCGCAAGCCGTGGCGATGGTGCTGATGCCCACCGGCCCGCCTTTGAACTTGTCGATGATGGTGGTGAGGATGCGCTTGTCCATGTCGTCGAGGCCGCGGGCGTCCACGTCGAGGGCGTTGAGGGCAAACTGCGCAATTTCGACCGTGATGGTGCCGTCGCCCTTGATTTGGGCAAAGTCGCGGGTGCGGCGCAGCAGGTTATTGGCAATACGGGGCGTGCCGCGCGAGCGGCGCGCAATTTCAAAAGCCGCGTCCTCGTGAATGGGCGTGCCCAGAATTTCGGCCGAGCGTTTTACGATGCTGGTCAGCAGCTTCGAGTCGTAGTACTCCAAGCGGGCCGAGATGCCGAAACGGGCCCGCAGCGGCGCCGTGAGCATGCCCGAGCGCGTGGTGGCGCCCACCAAGGTGAAGGGTGACAGCGAAATCTGCACCGAGCGGGCATTGGGGCCCGAATCGAGCATGATGTCGATGCGGTAGTCTTCCATCGCCGAGTACAGGTACTCTTCCACCACGGGGTTGAGGCGGTGGATTTCGTCGATGAACAGCACGTCGTGCGGCTCCAGGTTGGTGAGCAGGCCGGCCAGGTCGCTGGGCTTGTCCAGCACCGGGCCGCTGGTCATCTTGATGCCCGCGCCCAACTCGTTGGCGATGATGTGGGAGAGGGTGGTTTTGCCCAGGCCGGGAGGGCCGTGCAGCAGCACGTGGTCGAGGGCGTCGCCGCGCTGCTTGGCGGCGGCCACGAAGACTTTCAGGTTTTCCAGGATTTTTTCCTGGCCCGTGAAGTCGTCGAAACTAAGCGGCCGGAGGGCTTTGTCGATGTCCTTGTCGGTGGCATCGTAGCCGTCGGTTCCGCCGGAGAGAAAGGCTTCGCGCATAATGATATTGCTAAAATGATTGGTCGGCGCTTGCTAAGCTAATGAGTAACCGATTTGCTGGCGAAAAAGCTCCATAGCTTTCAAAAAACAATTTATACAAAGAACGTCATGCTTCGACTGCGCTCAGCATGACGTTCTTTCCTACTCGTGCAGCAGCACTTCAATGTCCAGATGCAACCAGTCGGTTTCCCAGGACTTGTGGTTGAGCCGGGCCGAGAGGTGCTTGCCGGCATCCAGCAGGCGGGCCACGGTTTCGTTGCGTCCCTCGGGCAGGTAGCCGAGCCACACGTTATCGGGCGAGTCGGGGGGGGCGGTGTGCACTTGCACGGCCCAGTCGTCGTAGTGGTTATCGGGCTCGCGGGTGAGCAACAGCGCCTGGCCCACGGTTAGCTTGGGCTCGTACTTCTCCAGGTTGGGGCGGTGCGAGGTGCCGGCTACGAGGCATTCGAGCAGCACAAGGGGTTCGGAATCAGTGACGATTTTCATCATGCAGCCAAATTACGGCACGGACGGCGGCTTGTGCTACCCGGCCGGGACGTGGAACCAAGGCCCCACTTCGGCCCGCTGGCCGGGCCAAGCGTTGCTTAGGCCGCTACTTCGGCCAAAGGTTGCCGGGCAAACGAACTGGTCCGGTAGCGGTGGCGCACGTAGCGGCTGCCGGGCACCTCCACGTATTTGTGCAGCACGTAGCTCAGGCCCAGACTCAGGATGAAGCAGATGGCGGCCATCACGTAGCTGTCAGTAATCACCTGGCGTTGCGAATTCTCAATGGTCAAATACCGAATGATGAGTTGGTGAATCATATAAAAGCTGAAGCTGATTTCCCCCAGAAACACCAATAACTTGGCTGAAAACAACGCCGACAGGTACCCACGCTGGTACGCAAACGAGAAAATGACCAAGGATATGGGCAGCCAGTAGTAGCACGAAAATCGATACACTTTGGGCACATCGTTGTGAAAATACAGGGCCACGGCCATTGCCGCAATCGACAAGCCTTCTAGCAGCGTGGCCCCCGGCCGGGAGCGAAAAGCCCGCCGCGCGTAGGCATGTTTGTACACCTGATGCAACAGAATGCCCAACAAAAAATCGACGATGCGAAAGAAGGGATTGATGTAAAAAAATTGGTGAAAATTTTCTTCCTGCGAAAGCTGAATGATGAATGGAACAGCGGCCAACAGCACCCAGCCGAAGCGGAGCAAAAGCTTGTTGCGAACGGCCAGAAACACAATGAACGGGAATGCGAAATAAAAAAACATCTCGTCCGACAGGCTCCAGGCGGGCCAATTGTAAGAGAAGTAGTAAGCCATGTTGGGCACGAAGGCCTGCAGCAGAGCCGCGTTGGTAAAGAGCTTGACAAGGCTGGCGGCTAGGTCGGCAGTGAAGGCCACGCCGTCTTCGGGGGCGTAAAGCATCAATAGCAATCCGAGCAGCAACGTGAGCAGGTGCAGCGGATACACCCGCGCAATGCGGGCCACCCAGAACTCGCGAAACGTGACCTCGCGGCTCAGCAGGCGCTCGTCGTAGTTGAACGACAGGATGAAACCGCTCAGAATAAAGAAGAAGCCGACGCCGATGAACCCTTCGCTCAGCACCAAGGTGTAGAATCTGTTAAAATCAGGGTATTTCTCGGCGTCGAAAAACTGCAGGTGGCTACCGAACACCATGAGGGCAAACAGAAACCGGAGCGAAGTGAGCGGTTTTATCATGCAGCCAAATTACGGCGCTAGCGGCAGGTTTGTGACGGCTCGGCTTCATTCCGTTGCCCGGTTCGTTCGATGGACGGGACAAGCCCCGAGGCAATACGGTGCCTTTTCAGTTGGTCTCAGGGCACATGTTGCCACTTCCCCAGCTATAGAAAAATCTTGTTCATCCCATCGTCACGTTTGCCTTGATATTTTGAGGTTTCTTAGCCTCGAAGGGGCTCATTAAGAAGCTAGCCCAGAAAAACATATTGAGTTGATTTATAACAAATTTACTTCTGCCAAGAGTCCTTTTTCACGCAAGCGGGAGCGGTAGGCAGCCCCTTCCGTAAAAAAAGCAAGTCGTTAATTTATAGCACTGTAAAATTAATTGGATGTATTTAAACTATATTAGCAGTAAGCCATTTACACAGAAGCAATGACTTGTATTCTATGCAGTAACTTTCTGATTAATTGAGTGTACCTGGCCTTACGGCTCTCTTAATGAATAAACCGTTATCTATCCAGTTGCTGTACCAACAAGGCGTTATACAATTCCGCGACCAACTTGCGGTAGTGGCTGGTGAGCGCGCCTATACCTACGGTGCGATAGGCGAGGCAGTAACTCGCTTGTGTTCACAAATTTCTGCACAGGCACCGGAGGCAGCGTTCATTGGCGTCAGCACGACCCGAGGGTGGGCAATGGTGGTGAATGTGTTGGCCATTCTGCAAGCGGGAAAAACCTACGTGCCGCTCGACCCGCAGTACCCGACCGCGCGCCTGCAGCAAATAATAGACAACGCCGGGCTTGCTTATTGCTTGGCGCCAAGCGAGGAAACTGCCCTTTTTGAAGGGCTGGGGCTGCACGTCGTGGTGGCGGAAGATGGCCCAGCTGCCAACCCCCAGGCAGAAGCTATTGGTAACGAGCATTCTGGCAAGCAAGAGGCCGCTTATGTGCTTTATACTTCCGGTTCGACGGGCGTGCCCAAGGGCGTGAGCATGGGCCATGCGGCGCTGCTGAACCTACTGCAATGGCAACAAGCCAATTCGACGGCTGGCCCTGGGACGCGCACGCTGCAATTTGCGCCCCTGAGCTTCGACGTGTCGTTTCAGGAAATATTCGCTACCCTGACTACCGGCGGCATACTGGTGTTGGCGAATGAAGCGCAGCGCCGGGACTTGGCTGCCCTTCTTAACTTTATTGACTCGGCGCGCATCAATCGGCTTTTCCTGCCTTTTGTAGCCTTGCAGCACTTGGCCGAAATGGCGGTGAGCCGCCGGCAGTTTCCGGCCACACTCACGGAAGTCATGACGGCGGGCGAGCAGCTGAAAATCACGCCGCAGCTGGCCGATTTTTTTACCGCTCTGCCGGCCTGCACCCTGTACAACCAGTACGGGCCCACCGAGTGCCACGTGGTGACCCAGCTGGTGCTGCACGGGGACCCGGCCGGCTGGGAACGACTGCCGGCCATTGGCCAAGCCATTGCCAACACGGTGGCGCATGTGCTCACGCCCGACTTGCAGCCCGTGCCGGCTGGCGAAATAGGCGAGCTGTGCATCAGCGGGGTATGCCTGGCCGACGGCTACTTAAACCAGCCCGAGCTAACCGCTGAGAAATTTATTATCTGGTCCCCGCCCACCGGCCCGGTCATTCGCCTGTACCGCACCGGCGACCTGGCCCGGCTGCGGCCCACTGGCGACCTGGAGTTTTTGGGCCGGCGAGATGAGCAGGTCAAGGTCCGGGGCCACCGCATCGAGCTTGGCGAGGTAGAGGCCTTGCTGGCTACGCTGCCCGGCGTGGGCCAGGTGGCCGTCGCGGTTCGTGAAATTGCCGAAGGGCACCCCGACCTGGTGGCGTATGTGGTGCCGATGGGTGAAGCCAACGTGGAGCCCGCCACCCTGCGCCTGGCAGCCGCCCAGGTACTGCCAGCCTACATGCTGCCCGCCGCGTTTGTCGTGCTGGCCGAATTTCCCAAAACCAGCAGCGGCAAAATCAACCGGCAAGCCCTGCCGGCCCTTGCCACGCAACGGCGCGCGGCGCTGGGCCTCCCCTATCGGGCGGCGCGCACCGCCACCGAGCGCAGCTTGGCGGCGGTATGGGCGCGAATGCTGCGACTGGAAGAAGTAGGCGTTGATGACAACTTCTTTGAGTTGGGAGGCACTTCGCTGCTGGCGCAAACCGCCGTGGCCCTGCTTCAGGCTGAGTCCGACATCAAATTGCCCGTCACGCAGCTCTACCAACACCCCACCGTGGCCGGTGCCGCGGCCTATTTAAATGAGCAGCGCAACCAAGTTGCGGCCGAAGACGAGCCAACTGCGCCGGAGCCCGCCCGCGCGCTGGCCCATGAGGTGGCCATCATCGGCATGGCAGGTCGTTTTCCGGGCGCCCAAACCATAGAGGAGCTGTGGGACGTGTTGCGCGAGGGCCGCGAAACCACCCGCTTTTTCACCCCCGCCGAGTTGGATGCCACCATCGCGCCGGCCCTGCGCAACGACCCGCGCTACGTGGCGGCTCGGGGCGTCATTGCCCACGCCGATGAATTCGACGCCTCTTTTTTCAAGCTAAATCCCAAACTGGCCGCGGCCATGGACCCGCAGCAGCGGGTGTTTCTGGAAATTGCCTGGGAGGCCCTTGAGCAAGGCGGCTGCCTGCCGGCCCATTATGCGGGCCGGGTGGGCGTGTTTGCCGGAGCTGGCAACAACTCCTATTACCCGCACAATGTGCAGGGCAATGCGGCGGTCCTGGCCCAGCTGGGCGACTTCCAGGTGATGACCGTGAACGAGAAGGACTACATGGCCTCTCGGGTTGCTTACACGCTGGACCTGCGGGGGCCCGCCGTGAGCGTGCAGTCGGCGTGCTCAACGGGGCTGCTCGCAGTGGCGCAGGCCGTGCAAAGCCTGCGCGCCGGGCAGTGCGAAGTAGCGTTGGCTGGGGCGGCCAGCATCACCTCCCCGCTCAATAGCGGCTACCTCTATCAGGAAGGCTCCATGCTGAGCGCCGATGGGCACTGCCGCCCTTTCGATGCACAGGCCAAGGGCACCGTTTTCAGCGACGGTGCGGCCGTGGTGCTGCTCAAGCCGCTCGACGCGGCTTTGCGGGACGGTGACCGGTTATATGCCGTTATCAAAGGCGTGGGCATCAGCAACGACGGCGGCAAGGGCAGCTTTTCGGCCCCCAGCGCCACGGGGCAGGCGGCGGCCATCTCGGCGGCGCTGGCCGATGGCGCCGTGGCCCCGGCTAGCATCAGCTACGTGGAAGCCCACGGCACGGCCACGCCCATTGGCGACCCCATTGAAGTGGAAGGGCTGCACTTGGCTTTTGGGCCGGGAGCACCCGCCAGCTGCGCGCTGGGCTCCATCAAGAGCAACATGGGGCACCTTACGGCTGCCGCCGGCGTGGCGGGCCTGATAAAAACCGTGCTGGCGCTGCAACATCAGCAATTACCAGCCTCTCTGCATTATACCCAGCCTAACCCGCTGCTGGATTTGGCCAACGGACCGTTTTTCGTGAACGCGCAGTTGCGGGAGTGGCCCGCGGGCGGGGCCGCCCCGCGCCGGGCGGGCGTGAGCTCATTTGGGGTAGGGGGCACCAACGTGCACGTGGTGCTTGAGGAAGCGCCCGAAGCACAAGTCGCCCCGGAGCCTGAAAACCGCACCGTCGCAGCCACGCGTCCTGCCCAGCTCATCACCTGGTCGGCGCGCACGGCGAGCAGCTGCAGCGCTTACGCTCAGCACTTGAGCAGTCGTCTCGCCGCGGCGCCCAATTCGACGCTGGCCAAGGTGGCTTTCACGCTCCAAACCACCCGGCAGCCCATGAGCGAACGGCGGTTTGTGGTGGCAGCCAGTGCGGAGGAAGCCGCCGCAGCTTTGCAATTGGCGAGCAGCGCTTCTGCACCGGGCAGCGCCGGAACGGTAACCGAGCTGCCGGGGGCCGTGGCCTTTCTATTTCCGGGCCAGGGTGCGCAATACCTGGGCATGGGAAGCGGCCTCTACGCCACCGAACCGGTCTTCCGGGCCGCGGTAGACGAGTGCGCAAGCTTGCTGCAGCAGTTTTTGGACGTCGACATTCGCCAAGTCATCCACCCCGCCGAGAACGCGGACGCTGCCGCAGCGGCCTCCCGCTTGCAGAATACGCGCTACACCCAGCCGGCCCTGTTTGTGGTAGAGTATGCGCTGGCTAAACTGTGGCTCAGCTGGGGCATTAGTCCCACGGCGCTCTGCGGGCACAGCATCGGAGAGTGGGTAGCCGCCTGCCTGGCGGGGGTATTCACCTTGGCCGATGCCCTGCAGCTGGTGGCGCGGCGGGGGCAGCTGGTGAGCGAGCTGCCCGGCGGCAGCATGCTGGCCATACGAGCCACCGAAGCCCGGGTGCTTGCCCTGCTGCCAGCTGGCTTGAGCGTCGCCGCGGTCAACGGCCGGCAGGCGGTGGTGGTAGCGGGCGAGGCGCCGTTGGTAACGGCATTCGCCGAGTTGTTGACAACTGAGGCCATTCCGAGCCGCCTGCTGGCGGCACAGCATGCCTTTCATTCGACGATGATGGCGCCGGCGGTGGCGGCGTTTGAGCGCGAAGTGGCGCTGGTGACGCTGGCAGTTCCGCAATTGCCCATCGTGTCTACGGTGACTGGCACTTGGCTAACCGATGCACAGGCCACGGACCCGAGCTATTGGGCCCAGCAGTTGCAAGCGCCCGTGCAGTTTGCTGCGGCTCTGGACACCATACTGGCTGAACCCAATCCGCTTTTGCTGGAGGTAGGGCCCGGTAACACCACGGCCACGTTGGCCCGGCAGCAGGCCGCGGGGCGTCCGCACGCGGCGCTGGCTGGTCTGCCCGCGCCAGCCAACGGCCTTACCGACTCCCATGCGCTGCTCACTACCCTGGGCCAACTCTGGCTGCGCGGCCTCGAGCCCGACTGGCGCGCTTTTTACGCCGGGCAGTCTTTAGAAAAGCTAGACTTACCGACTTACTGTTTTGATAGGCAGCGCTGCTGGCTCGACCCGGTGGGTCCCGCGCCGCGCACTGCCCCGGCAGTGGTGCCGGCCATCCCAACTCCTGCTGTGCTTCCTCCCGCTGCTATTTTACCCGAAATCCCAATGCGCCGCCCTGTCCTCCTGCAAAAAATAACCGCTGTGCTGGCCGAAGCCGCCGACATAGAAATTCTGCCCGCTCAAGCCAACCACAGCTTCCTGGAGCTGGGACTCGACTCCCTCTTGCTCACGCAAGTGGCTCTTAACCTAAGGAAGACCTTCGAGGTGCCCATCACGTTTCGGCAGTTGAGCGAAACGCTGGCGACGCCAGCGGCATTGGCGGCCTATTTGGATGAGCAGTTGCCGCCGGAACCCCACCGCGCCGCGCCGCCCATTATCGCGCCCAGTAGCAGCGCCCAGCCGGAACCGGCGGGCCTGCTACCCGCGGCTGCTCCCGATTCAGCCCTCGGCCTTATTGCGGCTCAGCTCCAGCTCCTGGCCCGTCAGGTGGCATTGCTGCAAGGAAGTGACGGCGCGGGCCCAACAAGGGAAATCCTGACGCCTAGCATAGCGCCTGCCAACAGCGCCAAAGCTCCGGCAGGGCCAGAACTCACGCCTGCGGAAGCGGCCGAGCACGCCAAGCCGTTCGGGGCTACGGCGCGCATCGAACGGCAATCTTCGGCGCCCATGCCCGCGGCCCAACAACGGTTTTTAACCGATTTCACCAAGCGGTACAATCAGAAAACGGGCGCTAGCAAGGCGTACGCCCAGCAGCACCGCCCCCACATGGCCGACCCGCGGGTGGTGTCGGGCTTCACGCCGCAGCTCAAGGAAATCACGTACCCGCTGGTGGTGAGCCGGTCGGCCGGCAGCCGGCTCTGGGACCTTGATGGCCACGAGTACGTGGACGTGCTCAACGGCTTTGGCTCGTCGCTGTTCGGCCACCAGCCAGCGTTTGTCAAAACGATTTTGCACGAGCAAATTGAAAGCGGCTACGAGGTGGGCCCCCAGCATGCCCTGGCCGGTGAGGTGGCGCAACTGCTGTGCGAGCTAACCGGCCACGACCGCGCGGCCCTGTGCAACACGGGGTCGGAGGCCGTGCTGGGCGCCCTGCGGGTGGCCCGCACCGTGACGGGACGCTCCCTGGTGGTGGCCTTCACGGGCTCGTACCACGGCATCAACGACGAGGTGATTGTGCGCGGCAGCCGGCAGCTGAAGAGCCGGCCCGCCGCCCCCGGCATCCTGCCGGAGGCGGTGCAAAACATGCTCATCCTGGACTACGGCACCGAGGAAAGCCTGCGCATCATCGCGGAAAGGGCCCATGAGTTGGCCGCCGTGCTGGTGGAGCCGGTGCAAAGCCGCCGACCCGAATTCCAACCCGTAGCTTTTTTGCAAGAAGTACGCCGCATCACGGCCGAGGCCGGGGTAGCGCTGATTTTTGACGAAGTAATTACCGGCTTCCGCCTGCACCAGGGCGGGGCACAAGCCTTGTTTGGGGTGCGCGCCGACTTGGCCACCTACGGCAAAGTCATTGGCGGCGGGCTACCCATTGGGGCCATTGCGGGCCGTCGTGGGTTCATGGATGCCCTGGATGGCGGCACCTGGCAGTACGGCGATGCCTCCGTACCCGAAATGGGCGTGACGTATTTCGCCGGCACATTTGTGCGCCATCCCCTGGCGCTGGCGGCGGCCAAAGCATCGCTGCACCACCTCCGGGCCGAGGGGCCGGAACTGCAAACCCGCCTCAACGCCACCACCCACCGCTTGGCCACGCAGCTCAACGCGGAAGCGGCCCGCTGGCAACTGCCGCTGCAAGTGGTGCAGTGCGGCTCCCTATGGAAAATCAAGTTTACCACTGAGCAGCCCTACAATACGCTTTTGTTCACGCTCATGCGCGAAAAAGGAATACACATCTGGGACCATTTTCCCTGCTTCCTCACCACGGCGCACACCGACGCCGACGTGGCACAGGTAGTAGCGGCTTTTGCCGCCAGCGCGGCCGAGTTGAGCGCGGCTTGCTTCTTTAGCGCGGCCGGCTTCTTTCCTGCCGCAGTTCTCCCCTTTCAGCCGGCGCCCGCAGAGCAGCCGCAACCAAATGCTGCGGCCCTCAACCGCCCGCCCGTGCCCGGGGCGCGACTGGGCCGAGACGCGGCGGGCAACCCCGCGTGGTTTCTGAGCGACCCCGTGCAGCCGGGCAAGTTCTTACAAGTAATCAATAATTAATTTAACTAATTATTAATACTTTCACAAGTATTAATACGCTACATTTTGAGCCAATATCCTTTGCTAGCAGTAGCACTGCGATGGGCTCATCTATCTTTTTAGTTTACCATGACTGTATCTGCGCTCGCGCCAGCCGTGCAAGCGGTTGATTTTAACCCCTTTGCCGGGGCTGAACTCACGCACTTGGTGCCGCTCACGGCTTCCCAAGCCGAGATTTGGCTGGCCTGCCAGCTCGGGGGCGACGATGCGAGCCGCGCGTACAACGAATCGGTTTCCCTGCGCTTGCACGGCGCAGCCTTCGACGTAGCCGCCCTGCGCACCGCCCTGAGTGCCCTGGCCGAGCGGCACGAGGCCCTGCGCGCCACTTGCAGCGCCGACGGCACCGTGCTCTGCATTGCCAGCGAACTCACCCCGGAGTTGACTTTCCAGGACCTGGCCGCTCACGACACCGCCGCTCGGGCCGCGGCCCTGGCGGCCCATGCGCAGGGACAGGCCCAGCACGTGTTCAACATGCAAGCTGGGCCGCTCTGGCACGTTGCTTTGCTGAAGCTGGCGGAAAATGAGTTTCATCTCACCTTCACCGCGCACCATCTCGTTTGCGACGGCTGGTCGCTGGGCTTGCTGCTGCAAGACCTGGGCCGGCTGTACTCAGCGGCGATTTGGGGAGTACCGGCTGTGCTGGCCACGGCCACTTCCTTCAGCGAATACGCCGATGCCGAGACCCTTTTCCAACGCACTGCCGAGTACCGCACTGTCGAACAATACTGGCTGCAAACCTACCGCGACGGGGCGCCGGCGCTGAATTTGCCCACCGATTTTCCGCGGCCCGCGGCCCGCACTTATCAAAGCAGCCGCCTCGACTATCCCCTGGACCCGACCTTGGTGGCCAGCCTGCGGCGGCTGGGCGTGCAGGTAGGCGCCAGTTTTGTGACCACGCTGCTGGCCGTATTCGAGGTGTTGTTGGGTAAACTCACCGGCCAGGAAGACCTTGTGGTGGGCATGCCCGCGGCCGGGCAGGCGGCCACCGGCCTGGCCACGGTGGTAGGCCACTGCGTAAACCTCCTGCCCCTACGCAGCCAGCCCGTGGGCTCCGCGCCCTTCGAAGACTACCTACGCAGCCGCAAGTCCACGCTTTTCGATGCACTGGAACACCAGCAGCTCACCTACGGCAGCCTACTGAGCCAGTTGCCGCTGCGCCGCGAACCCGGCCGCTTGCCTCTGGTGGCCGCGGTGTTCAACGTGGATATGGGCCTGGACGATGACGTGGTGTTCGACGGCTTTGCCCATGAGCTGCACAGCAACCCGCGCGCCTTCGAAAACTTTGAGCTTTCGCTCAATGCCAGCGGCCGGGGCAACCAGCTGGTGCTGGAATGCTCCTACAACGTGGCCCTGTTTCGGCCGGAGCGCATCGAGCAGTTGCTGGCCAGCTTTGCGCGCCTGGCCGAACAGCTCGTCGCCAATCCGGCCACCGTGCTGGCCGACCTGCAGCTGGCAGTCCCCGCCTTGCCTGAAGCCTATCAGCGGCTGAACGCCACCCGAGCCGACTACCCGGCCGCGGCCACCTTGCCTGCGCTCATTGCCGCGCAAGCCCGCGCCACGCCAACGAGCGTGGCCGTGGAATTTGGCGCGGTTACAATGACTTATGCCGAGCTGGACCATCAGGCCAACCAGCTGGCCCACTGCCTGCACGCCCATCAGGTGCAGCCCGGCGACTTGGTGGCCGTGGCGGTGGAACGGTCGGTGGGCCTGCTGGTGGCGCTGCTGGCGGTGCTCAAGTGCGGCGCGGCCTACGTGCCGCTCGACCCGGCGTATCCGGCCGAGCGCATCGAATTCATGCTGGCCGACTCAGGGGCCCGGCTCCTGCTCACGTCGGCGGGCGGCCTGCCGGGGTTGGGCACCGCAACCCCGCGCTTGGTGCTGGAGGAAGCGCTGGCCGAAGCCGTCGGGCTGCCCGGCACCGAACCCGCCCCCGCCAGCACTAGCGCCGCTCTTTGCTACGTGCTCTACACCTCGGGCTCCACCGGCCAGCCCAAGGGCGTGGCCATAACGCACCGCAACTTCGTTAATTTTCTGGTCAGCATGCAGCGGGAGCCCGGCATGGCGGCCACCGACCGGATGCTGGCCGTTACCACCATTTCGTTCGACATTGCGGGGATGGAGCTGTTTCTGCCGTTGATTAGCGGGGCCACCGTGGTGCTGGCCGACGCCTACAGCGTGCGCGACGGCCGCGCCCTGCGCCACCTGCTCGAAACCAAAAACATCACGATGCTGCAAGCCACGCCGGCCACCTGGCACCTGCTGCTGGCGGCGGGCTGGGAGCAGCCCCTGCCCCTGGTGGCGCTGTGCGGCGGCGAGGCCCTGCCCCTGGAGCTGGCCCGCCAACTGCTGCCCCGCTGCCGGGCCCTGTGGAACATGTACGGGCCCACCGAAACCACCGTTTGGTCGGCGGTGCAGCAGGTGCCGCCCAATCCGAGCGTCATAACCGTGGGCCGGCCCATTGCCAACATTCAGTACTACGTGCTGAACGAGCGGCGGGAGCCAGTGGCGCCGGGCACCCCCGGTGAAATCTTCATCGGCGGCGCGGGCGTGGCCCAAGGCTACTGGCAGCGCGAGGCGCTTACGGCCGAGCGGTTCACGGCCGACCCTTTCTCCGCCGAGCCCGGGGCCCGGCTTTACCGCACCGGCGACGCCGGCCAGTTGCTGGCGAATGGCGAAGTGCAGGTGCTGGGCCGGCTCGACAACCAAATAAAACTGCGCGGCTACCGCATCGAGCCCGGCGAGATTGAAGCGCACCTAACTCAGTTGCCCGGGGTGCGCCAGGCGGTCGTGGCCTTGCAGGCGCACGGGCCCCACGACCAGCGCCTTGCGGCCTACCTGGTGCTGGCCGAAGAGCCCGCCGCCCCGGAAACGACCGCCGAACAACTGGCGGCGCAGCTGGCGGCCCGCCGGGCCGGTTGGCAGGCGGCGCTGCGGGCCCACCTCCCGGCCTACATGGTGCCGGCCGATTTCGTGGTGCTGGCGGCCCTGCCGCTCACGCCAAACGGCAAGGTGAACCGCCGGGCCCTGGGCCAGGGCCCGGCGCCCGTGCCGCCTCCCGCACCCGTCACGGCAGTGGGCCACGTGGCCCCGCGCACCAGCGTTGAGCAACTCATAGCCGGCGTCTGGGCCAAGGCTTTGGGGTTGGCGAAGGTAAGTGTTTACGCTAACTTTTTTGACTTGGGAGGGCATTCGCTTATTGCCGTGCAGGTGATGGCGCAGCTAGAGAAAGTCAGCGGCAAGCGGCTGCCACTGGCGGCGCTCTTTACGCATCCCACCGTGGCGGCGCTGGCACTGCTGCTGCAGCTCGACGGCAAATTCATTACCTGGGACGCGCTGGTGCCCATCAAGCCGGCGGGCCAAAAAATGCCGCTTTATATTGTACACGGAGCGGGATTGAACGTCATGCTTTTCAACGCCCTGGCCCATAACCTGGACCCCGACCAACCCGTGTACGGCCTGCAGTCCAAGGGCCTGAACGGCGTAGACGAGCCCCTGGCGCGCATCGAGGACATGGCCGCGCACTACGTAGCGGCCATTCGCGTACAAAACCCCGACGGGCCGTATGCGCTGGCCGGGTTTTCGTTTGGCGGCATCATTGCCTTCGAAATGGCCCGGCAGCTGTTAGCGCTGGGCAATGAGGTTAGCATGCTGGCCGTGTTCGACACCTATGCCGACCAGTCGAACCACTCGGCCCCCTGGTACCGGCGGGTGCCGGGCACGGCCATGCTGACGCTCAAGGAATGGCTCTACAAACTCATGTTGGTGGCCCGGGCGCCCGGGCGCGCCACTGCCCGCCGGCGCCGCTTGCTCAAGCAGCGGCTGGCGCGCCTCAAGCACCGCAGCCCCGCGCTGCCAGAAGCCAATGCCAGCCAGCAAGCGCGCATCGACCGCACCAACGAGCAGGCCTGGCGGCAGTATGTGTTCTCGCCCCTGCCCATAGCGGTTGAGCTGTTTCGAGCGCGTGAGCGCACGTTCTATATGCCCGACCCCACATTTTTGGGCTGGAAGCCGCTGGCCCTGCACGGCGTCAACGTTCACGACATGCCCGGGGAGCACAGTTTAATGTTTGCCCCTCCGCACGACAAGGCGTTTGCCGCCTCCCTGCAAGCCGTGCTAAACCAAGCCGCCGCGGGCTAAGCGCATGGTGGCCGAACCAACCTGCTGGCTACCAATTGCTGTTGAGGCCGCGGCTAGCCAGGAGCCACCCAGTTCGGTACTAACGGTTTACCGCTTGGCCCTGGCCGAATTTGAGCACCTGGAATCTGTTCTCCTCAAGCGGGTCAGTGCAGCGGAGCAGGCTCAGGCGGGGCGCTACCTCCGCCCCGCCGACCGGGCGCGGTTTCTGGTTGGACGGGCGGGCCTGCGGGTGCTCCTGGGGCGCTTATTACGCTGCGCCCCTAGCGCCGTGCCGCTGGAAACGAATGCTTTCGGCAAGCCACAGCTGCCAGCGCCAGCAGCTGTGCAATTCAACGTCACGCATTCGGGGGCGTGGGTGGTAATAGCCCTGGGTGCCCAGCCGGTTGGCATCGACGCAGAGAAAATAGAGCCTGGTTTCGACTACGAAGCCGTGCTGGCTCACAGTTTCGGCGCGGCCGAACAGGCTGCAATCCGCCAAAGTGCCCATCCTCAAGCGGCCTTTTATGCCCACTGGACCCAGCACGAAGCGCGCGCCAAAGCCGCCGGCCACGGCCTGCTCGGCCGCCGGACTTCCGACCAGGCGGCCGAGTGGACGGTGCTCAGTTTAGACGTGGCTCCGGGCTACGCCGCCGCACTTGCGTACCCAAGCAGCTGGCGGCCGGTGTTGCAGTATCGCACGTGCGACGTCGGCCTTATCGGCTAGTTCTGCTTGCCGCTCTTGCTGCCGCCGGCTTTGCCTTGGCCGCCGTCGCCGCGGGGGCCTTTGGCGGTGTGCGAGGTTTGGGCGCTGGGCGTGCGCAGGTGCGGCTCGCGGCTCTGGCCGGCGCCTTTGGTGCCGCCCTGGTCGCGGTTGGGGCTGGTGGTGTCGGGGTTGAGTTCGGCGTGGCGGCCGGGCGTATTGCCCCCGTCGCCGCTGATGACGCTGGAAACGCCGTCGGACGAGCCGGTGTCGGCAGTGCTGTCGGGGGAGTAGAATCCTTCGCCGGTGCCGGTGCGCTCGTGGTGGGGCAGGTCGGGGTTGGGGCCGCCCTGGCGCATTTCGTCGCCTTCGCGGCGGTAGTTTTCTTTGTCGTGCTCGCGGCGCTCCTGGCGGCGGGTTTCGGCGTTCTCGTGCTCTTGGTTGTCGGACATGGCTGGATAGGAAGTAAGCATGGAAAGGCTTTTTATACGAGCAAATTCAAATCATGACAGCTTGTAGCTGTGATGTTTATCTATTTTGTCGCAGAACGAAGCGCTTACATAAACTACCGACGAACTAAGTTGTGCGGGCATTCATCATCTTACTTTATTTTTTTGCCGTTCATGAAAAAAGCAGTTCTCTCCCTCGCATTGGCATTGGCCGTGGCAGGCTCTTGGGCTTTTTACCCGAAACCAGCCGAGCCCGCAGGGTCCATGATGGTCATCAGCAATGTGTCGTTGGGCTTCGATGCAGTGGCCTCGATTATTACCGTTGCCCCCGACGGCACCCAACAAGAGAAAGCGGTGGAATTCAATCGGGGCAGTGCCAAGAAAGTAGCAGCCAACCTGACCGAAGTGCACAAAGCCACCTTGGCAACCATCAACCAATACACCCGAGCCGGCTGGCACGTCGTGAGCGTCACCCCAAGCGGCTTAGCCAATCAAGGCAGCACGTTTTTTAGCCAGAGCGTCTATCTGCTGGAGAAATAACGGGTCTTTGACACAGGAAATTTTGCAAACAAAAAAGCCGCCCTGGCAATAGGGCGGCTTTTTTGTTTACTCTGCGTAGCGTCTATTTAAATGCCTGAATGCCGGTGATGTCGGCTCCCGTGATGAGCAAGTGAATGTCGTGGGTGCCTTCGTAGGTAATTACCGATTCCAGGTTCATCATGTGGCGCATGATGGGGTATTCGCCCGTGATACCCATGCCGCCGTGGATTTGGCGGGCTTCGCGCGCTACGTGCAGGGCCATGTCCACGCTGTTGCGTTTGGCCATCGAAATCTGGGCGCTGGTGGCTTTGCCTTCGTTTTTGAGCACGCCCAGGCGCCAGGCCATGAGTTGGGCTTTGGTGATTTCGGTAATCATCTCGGCCAGTTTCTTCTGCTGGAGCTGGAAGCCGGCCAGGGGCTTGCCGAACTGCTCGCGCTGCAGCGAGTACTTCAGGGCCGACTCGTAGCAGTCGATGGCCGCGCCAATGGCGCCCCAGGCAATGCCGAAGCGGGCCGAATCGAGGCAGGAGAGCGGGCCGCGCAGGCCTTCGATGTTCGGCAGGATGTTCTCCTTGGGAATCTTCACGTCCTCAAATACCAGCTCGCCGGTGGTGCTGGCGCGCAGGCTCCACTTGTTGTGGATTTCGGGCGTGCTGAAGCCTTCCATGCCGCGCTCCACAATCACGCCTTTGATGCGGCCTTGCTCGTTTTTGGCCCACACCACGGCCACCTGGCACTCGGGCGAGTTTGAAATCCAGAGTTTGGCGCCGTTCAGCAGGTAGTGGTCGCCTTTGTCCTCGATTTTGGTGGTCATGCCGCCGGGGTTCGAGCCGTGGTCGGGCTCGGTCAGGCCGAAGCAGCCGAGCCACTCGCCGCTGGCCAGTTTGGGCAGGAACTTCTTGCGCTGCTCTTCCGAACCGTATTGATAGATGGGGAACATCACCAGCGAACCCTGCACCGACGCCGTGGAGCGCATGCCGGAATCGCCGCGCTCAATTTCCTGCATGATGAGGCCGTAGCTGATGTAGTCCAGGCCGCCGCCGCCGTATTCCTGCGGAATGGTGGGACCAAAAGCGCCCACGTCGCCGAACTTCTTGACGATTTCGGAAGGAAAGTGCGCGTCCTGCGCCCACTTCTCGATGTTGGGCGAAATTTCCTTCTTGACGAAGTCGCGAATGCTTTGGCGGATGAGCAGGTGCTCTTCGGTGAGCAGGCCGTCGAGGTCGAAATAGTCGGTGAAGCCGTTGGCGTTGGTGCTGCCTTTTTGGGCAGTGTGGGCTTTGGCTTGCGGGGAAAGAACGTCGGCTTCGGAAGACATGGGCGGGAGTTGGGAGTGAGAGTGGGCGTGTTGAGACAAAGGTAACAGCCCGGGCGACGGCGCGGTTCGGGGCCCAGGTTCTCGCCATGCTGCCAGCCCCGACCCAGTGGCGCAGGCTCACCGCTTTTCGCTTCTTTCGGCTGCAAATCGTATGCTTGCCACAACGCTTCATTCATCCAAGGGCCCCGTATGAGCCACGCCAAGAAACTAAACGAACTGGAAGCCACCGCCATTTGCGGCAACGACATTTCCTCGTCCTGTCTGCCGTGGCCGTGCTCAGCGGGGCCGTGCTCACGTCGTTTGTGGGCGTGAGCGGGCTGATGAAGCGCATGACGCTCGACCGCATTCTGCCGCAATTCTTCCTCAAGGAAAACGGGCGCGGCAGCAACTACGTCATCCTCATCACCTTCTTTGTGCTGTGCGTGTCGGTGCTGCTGATTACCAACGGGCAGTTGGGGCCGCTGGCGGGCGTGTACACCATTTCCTTCCTGTCGGTGATGGCCTTTTTTGCCCTTGGCAACTTCCTGCTGAAGGGCAAGCGGCCCAACCTGCCGCGGCCGGTGTACGCGGGCATCCTCACGGTTACGCTGGCGCTGCTGGGCGTGCTGGCGGCCTTGTTTGGCAACGTCAAGATTCACCCCGAATACTTGATTGTGTTCCTGCAATACTTTCTGCCGGCCATGGCGGTGGTGACCATCATGCTCAACCGCTTGGCCATCCTGAGGCTGTTGCTGTCGGCCGCCGAGTCGTTGGCCAAGCACTTGCCGCGGGCCTCGCGCGTCGGCCGGCTTATGGTGCGGCGGCAAATGCGCGAGCTGGCCAGGCAGGAGTTTGTGTTCTTCACCAAAAGCGACAACGTGTTCAACATCAACAAGGTGATGGCCTACGTGGTGGAGAACGAATTCACCAATCGCCTCAAAATTGTGACGCTGCTCAAGGCAGGCGAAAAGTACCCCGAGGAATTGCTCAACGACATCCACGTGCTGGACCGCGCCTACGAACAGATTGAAGTGGACGTAGTGGCAATGGAGGGCCAATTCAGTCCCGAACTGATTGACAAGCTGTCGAAGAAGTGGCGCATCCCCAAAAACTTAATGTTCATCGGCTCGCCCGGTGACCAGTTTCGTACCAGATTTCCGAGCTGGGCGGCGTGCGACTGGTTATCTGAACCACGGATTCATGCGGATTTTTCGGATTTCACGAATTTTGTGGACGGCGCACATTGTGCCACCACTTCTTCTACTTCCCATAATTCTTTTACTTCCCATAAAAAAAAGGCCCCTCAATGAGGGGCCTTTTTGGGTTATCATTGGATTACAATCGTCCACAAAATTCGTGAAATCCGAAAAATCCGCATGAATCCGTGGTTCAGAATTTCACGCCCACCGAGGCCAAGAAGTTGCGCGTGGCTTGCGGATAGAAATAATTGAAGGTTTCCTGGCGGCCGCTGAAGCCCACGTAGCTGTAGGTGTAGCCGTTGGCCACGTACTCGCGGTTCAGCACGTTATTGACCAGGACAGCCAGCTCAATCTCCTTCATAAAGGACGGATGAATGGCGTAGCGCACCCGGAAATCCAAGGTATTGTAGGGCTTGATGCTGCGGTTTTCGTTCTCAGAATTGTCGAGGTACTGGCGGGCTACCGTCTTCAGCAGCAGCGCCACGCGCAGGTTCTTCAGCGGCTGGCCTTCCAAGGTGTGAGCTGACACCACGGCGGGCGAGTAGGAAATGGCGGACGTGCGCGGCGCGGCTACCACGGCTTCAAAATTCTCGTCATACACCACGTCGCGATAGTTCAGAATGCGGTTCTGGCTCAGCGTGAGCGTGCTGCTGAGGCTGATTTTGTCATTGGCCGACACGAAGCCGGTGAGCTCCACGCCGCGGCGGTAGCTGCGGGCCACGTTGGTACGCAGGGGCGTGCCCACGTCGTTGAGCTGGCCGGTGGCCACCAGCTGGTTGCGGTAGTTCATGTAAAAGCCGTTGGCCTCGAAGCGCAGGGCCGTGCCGGGGCCCAGCAGGTTGAGGCCGGTGCGGGTGAGGCGGTAGCCGCCCTCAAAGTCGTGGAGGCGCTCAGCTTGGGCGGTTTGCTGGCCAGCCGGGCGGTCGGTAAAGTCGGAGCGCACGGGCTCGCGCTGGCCCACGGCGAAGCTGGCGTAAAGCTGCTGGCCCTCGGCGAGGGTGAACGTGGCGCCGGCTTTGGGGTTGAAAAAGGTGTAGGCGGCCCGGGTGGTCACGTCGTTCTGCTCATCCTCCACCCCGTCGATGCGGTACTTGATGTGGCGCACCTGCACGTCGCCGTACACCCCCAGCTTCCGCAGCACCTGCCAGGTGGCGCGGGCGTAGGCGTTGTAGTCGGTTTTGCGGGCGTTGTTGAAATAGTAGCGCTGGCGCAGGGAGCTGTTGGACGCGTATTGGGCCCAGATGATTTCGCCGTAATGGTCGTTGTCGAACTGGTTCCAGGCGCCGCCCAGCGTGGCTTGCACCTTGCCATCCTGGGGCTGGTAGTTCAGGGCGAACGTGCCGCCGTAGAAGTAGTTATCCAGCCATTTGCGGTCCACGAGGTTGGTGCGGGTGATGGTGTCGCCGCCGATGATGACGTCATTCAAGCCGTAATCCGAGAAGCGGCGGCGCTCGCGGTAGCTCTCGTAGTACCCAAAGCCGCGGGTGAGGTGCAGGGCCGCGCCCAGGTTCCAGTCGGAGCCCAGGCCTTGCGAGAGGTGCAGCTGGTAGTGGTTCTGCTGGTAGTTGTCGGTCTGGTTGTCGTAGGTGTAATAGCTGTAGCGGCGGCCTTCCGCGAGCACCCGGGCCGCGTCGGCTTCCGACAGTTCGCCGTTGTCGACGTAAACCTGCAGCTGCTCGCGGTTGCCGGTGAGGGCCGGCTCGGGCACGCCGTTCCAGGCCTGGTAGGTTCGCTCCCGGCCCGAGAAGGTAATGAACTTGAGCAGCGTGTTCTTGGCCTGGTAGCCGGCGGCGAGGTAGTACGACTTCAGGTCCGAGGCCGCCCGGTTCATGTAGCCGTCGGTGGCAATGCGCGAGAGCCGGCCGTCCACCGTGAAGTGCCCGTTTATGAGGCCGGAGCCAAACTGCACGTTGTTTTTCCAGGTGTTGAACGAGCCGTAGGTGTTCTGGCTTTCGGCGTAGGCCTCGCGGCGGTTGTCGAGCGTGGAGATGTTGATGCTGGCCCCGAAGGCCGCGCCGCCGTTCTGGCTCGTGCCCACGCCGCGCTGCACCTGCAGGTTGTTGACGGACGAAGCCAGGTCCGGCAAATTCACCAGGAAAGAACCGCGCGATTCCGGGTCGTTCAGCGGCACTCCGTTGATGGTCATGTTGATGCCCGTGTTGCTCGTGCCCCGAATGCGAATGTCGGTGTAGCCCACGCCCGCCCCGGCGTCGGAGGTCACCACCACGGAGGGCGTCTGGTCGAGCAAGTAGGGCAGGTCCTGGCCGAAGTTGCGCTTGGCGAGGTCTTCTTTACTGACGTTGGTATAAGCCGTGGCCGTGCGGTCGCTGGCGCGTTGGGCCGTCACCAGGGCCTCACCGGTTATCACGGCGCTGGGCTGCAGGGCACTTTTGATGCGCTGCTCCGCGGGCTGGCCCTCCACGCGTTGCACCAGCGCTTCGTAGCCCAAAAAGGAAACGCGCAGCTCGTGCGCGCCGGCTGGCACGGCCGGTAGCGTGAAGGCGCCCGTGGCGTCGGTGGTGCCGCTGGCCGCCCCGTCGAGCAGAATGGTGGCACCGGGCAGGGTCTCGCCCGTGCGGGCATCGGCTACAATGCCGGACACGGGGCCTTGTGCCCATGCCGGCGCGGCGGTCAGCGCCAGCAGCGCGGCCCCCGCAAAAAGGGTAGTTTTCAAAAAGATTATGGCGTAAAAAATGGAACGCGCCGTCGCCCCAGGGGTCGGAGCGGCAGCGGAAACGTCCGCGGATTGTTTGTTCCCTTCGCCGGCATTACCCGGTTCAGGTTCGATGGGTATCATCTCAGCCGATGTCGTGCACAACATCAGCACCCCTAAACATGCGGCAAAGGTAGTGCGGCGCGGCGGGATGGCCGATGGCCGCCATTAATTACTCGGCCCGCGGAAACTTGCAGCTTGTCGGTTTGTTGAAAGTCAGTTAATTTAGGACGTCGGTTGGCGCAACGCCAGCCCGTGAACCTGCGTTGTATGGGTTGCACCGCTTTAGTCGCTTTCGTCATGTTTAGCCTTGTCTACGCCGTAGCCTTTTGCGCCTTCTTTTTGTTCGTGCTGGTGCTGCCGCGGCGCCGGCGTGTCGTGCCGCCGCCCCCGCCCTCCGACGGCGACGACGACGGCGGCGAACCGCACGACCCGGGCTTGCCCGACCTCGACCTGCCGCCCGGCATTTCGCGCCCCATCAACGATTGGGAGCCCGAGTACAACCGCCGCCGCATTGGCGTATAAAATTCTGTGCACCAGTAATTTACCTTACTGCTTTTAGCATTACAGGACGCAGCTCATCCGCACGTAGGGAATAGGCCCTTTGTAGAATATTTCGCCTTCGGGCTGCATGCCGAAACGGGCATAAAAGCCCGCGCTGTCCTGCCGGGCATCGCACCAGATGCGTTGCGCCGCCAGCTGCCGGGCCTCATCGAATACCCGGCCCAACAAGACCGTGCCGATGCCCTGCCGCTGGCAGTCGGGCCGGGTGGCAAACTTGCGAAACCGGGCTTTGCGGCCCTCCACAAACAAGGAAATGACGGCCACCAACTCTTCTTGTTGGAAAGCCCCGAAATGGTGGCCCGCGGCGTCGTTTTCAACCTTCACGTATTCTAGCGGCTTATCGGGCCACAGCACTTGGTGGCGCAAGGCGTAAGTGGCCTCGGGCGCGATGCGGCGAATGTCGACTGCCATGTCCTAGGAAGCTGTTTGCGTTAGCAACAACTGCGCTTGTTTGCGGTAGAGACGCAATATGTTGCGTCTCGTCGTTGAACAATACTGCCTGAACGAAGCCCGAACGGCGCACACGACGAGACGCAACATATTGCGTCTCTACTTCTAAGAACGCGCTTCAGTTGCGCTAGCCTACTTCAATGGTATACGCCGCCGAAAACACCTGCCCAGGTTCCAGGGTCAGAATGCCTTCTTTCTCGCTGAGTTCGCCGGGCTCGCCGGCGGGGCTGGCGATGCCGTGCCAGGGCTCGACGCACACGAAGCTGGCGCCGGGCCCCTTGGTCCAGAGGCCGAGGTAGGGAAACCCGTCGAACTGGAAGCGGACGAAATGCGACGACTTGCGCGAGCGCAGCGTAATGCGCGTAAAATCGTAGTGCTTGAACACCAGCGCGTCGTCGGCAAACAGGTCGTAGCGGAGCGGCAGCTCTTGCGCGTCGTTGAGCACGGGCGCGGTTTGGCCCGTGAGCAAGCCGCCCTTCAGCAAGTGGCGCTCCAGGGTGACGGGGTGGTCGAAGGCGAAATAGTAGTCTTCGAACGCCTCGCCGGGCAGCAGGGGGCAGCGCACGGCCGGGTGGGCCCCAATGCTGAACAGCAGCGGCTGGTCGGCGGCCGGGTTGTGCACGTCCCAGCGCACGGTGAGCAGCGCTTCTTGTAGCGTGTAGGTAATGGTGAGCTCGAAGGCGAAGGGAAACACCGCGCGGGTGGTTTCGTCGTGCGTGAGGCGGAAAACCAGCTCAGTCTCGCTTTGGCTGGTGACGGCAAATTCCTGGTCGCGCGCAAAGCCGTGCTGCGGCAGCTTGTAGTCGTGGCCTTCGTAGTAATACTCGTCGTTGGGCAGGCGGCCCACCAGCGGGAACAGCACCGGGGCGTGCCGGGCCCACACGGCGGGGTCGCCGGGCCACATGTATTCGAGGTCGTTGTCGGTGGTAACCAGGCTGGTGAGCTCGGCGCCGTGGGCGGCAAACGTGGCGCGGCAGCGGGGCGTGGTCAGGGTGTAGTGCGTGGGCATGGTTTGGTAGGACATGGTTTGGTAGGACATGGTTTCCTCTTCAACTACTGCTAATTGCTCAAGGGGTTGCTCGGGCGGGGCGGCATTGCGCAGCAGCTCGTCCACCAAAAAGCGCGCGTGCTCGAAGCGGCGGTCGCCGTCGCCGGAGACTTCGGCGAAGTTGGACATCTGCTCGCGCAATTCGCGCTGGTACAGGTTGTAAAAGTGCTGCCGCAAAAAGGGGTGCTCGCGCAAGGGGTCGGGCTCCCAGGGCAGGTCGACGCCCATGAGCAGGACCAGGTCGTAGCGCTGCTCGGCAATGCATTTCTGAATCCACTCGGGGCAGGCGCCAAACGAGTGCTCGGCCCAGATTTTTATCACCAGCAAGTCGCTGTCGAAAAACACCACGCGGTGCGCACGAGCTTCGGCCTCGGCCTCGGCGGCCAGTTGGCCCAGGGCTATTTTCTCGAGGTCTTCGGCCGTGTAATGAGGTCCGGTAAGAGCGAGGTATTCGCGGGCGTACTCGGGGGCAAATGAGGTGCCGTAATGCGCCGCCAGCTGGGCAGCCAACGTCGATTTGCCCGTTGATTCGGGGCCAGTCAGGGAAACACGCAGCAACTTTGAAGGGGGTGGAACGAGCGGGTGAGGGAAATGATGAGGGAGCCGGCAAGTCATTATTTGGGTGGAATAATGCGGGTGTCTTGCTGTTGCTAAGCCAACAAAGGTGGCACAATTCGCCACATTCAACATGAATTTTCAAGGATTATCCGACTGATACTGAAGTACTTCGGCTTTCAATGGTCGCACTTTGGGCCCGCAACTCGCGGCGCCACTGCCAGTAGCCGTAGGCGGCCAGGCCCAAATACAGGGCGTATAGCAGGCTGGTGGGGTACAGCTCTTTGAACCACAGCACCGGCACGTAGATAATGTCGACCAGTATCCAAATCAGCCAGTTTTCGAGGCGCTTGCGGGTGAGCAGGTACTGGGCCACGATGCTGCCGGCCGTGGTGAAGCTGTCGAGGTAGGGCAGCGACGCGTCGGTGTGGTGGCGCAGGTAGTAGCCGAAGCCGACGGTGTAGGCCACGGCAAACAGCGCCCCGAGCAGCCACTCGCGGCCAGTAGTTTGGCTCACGCCTAGCTCGGTGCGGCCGCGCCCGCCGTACAGCCACTCGTACCAGCCGTATAAGCTGAGAGCAATGAACAGGAACTGCAGGTTGCGGTCGGAGTAGAGCTGGGCGCGATGGTAGATGAGAACGTATAACGCGCAGCTGACCAGCGCTACTGGGAAGTTCCAAAGCGACTCGCGGGCCGCCAGCCACACACAGGCAAAGCCCGTAGCCACGGCCACCCACTCCAGCAGCGTGGTGGTGCGCAGGAACTGCGCGAACGCCGCGGAAATATCTAGCAACAGAAAAGCAAGCACAAGACAACGGAAAGGAGGAGCCGCAAGTTAGGCGCCGTCGAGCCTATTTTTGCCCCTCCCACCCCCTCGCCATGGAAAGCCCCACCCTCGAAATAACCCCCGAAGAGCTGCACCAGCGCTTGCAAGCCGGCGAAGACCTGCAGCTGGTGGACGTGCGCGAAGAAATGGAATTCGAGTACGGCCACCTGCCCGGCAGCCTGCTGCTGCCCCTGGGCGAACTGCCGCGCCGCGCCCACGAAATCAGGGCCGAGGGGCCGGTAGTGCTCATTTGCCACCACGGGGTACGCTCGGCGCAGGCGCTGGGGTACTTGCGCCACCGCCTGGGCCTCACCAACCTGCTAAACCTGCGCGGCGGAGTGGACGCCTGGACCGACCAAGTAGACTCAACGTTTCCGCGCTACTGATTCGCCGGCTGGTATTTCTGGGCAGCAACCATCGTTTGGGGCTGACGTTTGTTCTACAACCGTCCCCTCACTCCTGCTGCCCATGCCCGACTCTCCACTGGCCACTCAACTCCTGACCCCGCCCGGCTCTCCCACGCTGACCGACCGCCTGGCCCTGCGCGAGCGCCCGGTGGGCACGCCGCTGCTGCGGCAGGAATGGAGCGACCTGTTGTTTATGCACTGGCCGGTGCCGGCGGCGCTGTTGCAGCCCTACCTGCCGCCGCGCCTGACCATTGACACCCACGACGGCATGGCGTGGCTGGCAGTGGTGCCGTTTCGCATGTCGAAGGTGCGCACGCGGGTGAGCCCGCCGGTGCCGGGCGCCGATGAGTTTCTGGAGCTGAACGTACGCACCTACGTGCACCTCGACGGCGTGCCCGGCGTGTGGTTTTTCTCGCTTGACGCCACCAACGCCCTAGCCGTGTGGACGGCGCGCACGTTTTTCCACCTTCCCTACCTGCGTGCCAACATGCGCATGGAAAGCCCCAGCGCCCAGCTGCGCCAGTTTACCGCCAAGCGCACCCACGCCCGTACCCCGGCGGCGCAGTTCCGCGCCACCTGGAACATTGGCGCCCCGCTGCCGCCCGCCGAGCCCGGCTCGCTGACCTTTTTTCTCACCGAGCGCTACTGCCTCTACGCCAACAACAAGGACCAAACCAAACTGTATCGGGGCCGGGTGGCGCACGCGCCCTGGCCGCTGAGTTCGGTCCAAGTGTTGCACTACGAGTCCTCGTTGGTGGAAAGCCACGGCCTGCCCACGCCCGCCGGGGCGCCGGTGCTGCACGCTGGCGGGCCGGTGAGCGTGGAGCTGTGGCCCATGCAACGGGTGTAATTTTGGGCAGTGAACCCTGCCTTCGTCTTACCGCCGCTGCCCGATTTGCCCATCATCGCGGCGCTGCCCGCTTTGCGGGCGGCGCTGGCGGCCAACAGCCGCGTGGTGCTGGAAGCGCCGCCCGGCGCCGGCAAAACCACCGTGGTACCGCTGGAGCTACTGGCCGCTGAGTGGCGCAACCCGGCTGACAAAATCCTGGTGCTGGAGCCCCGCCAGCTAGCGGTGCGCGGGGCCGCGGCCCGGCTGGCGCAGCTGCTGGGCGAGCCCGTGGGCCGCACCATCGGCTACCGGGTGCGGCTCGACAGCAAAGTGAGCAAGGAAACCCGCGTAGAAGTCATCACTGAGGGTATTCTGACCCGCATGATTCAGGACGACCCGGCGCTGGAAGGCGTGGCCGCGGTGGTGTTCGATGAATTCCACGAGCGCAGCCTGAATGCCGACTTGGGCCTGGCCCTGGCCTTGGATGCGCAAGCCGTGCTCCGGCCGGAGTTGCGCATTCTCATCATGAGCGCCACGCTGGAGGCGCAGCGTCTGGGGCAGTGGCTGCCTGCGCCCGTGGTGTCGTCGGCCGGCTTTTTGTTTCCAATCGAAACGCATTACCTCGACCCGCGGCGGGCTTCGGCGCTGCCCAACAAACCCGCCGAGCGGCTGTCGGAGCTAGTACCTGCCCAGGTGCGTCAGGCCCTAAACACACACGCCGAAGGTGACGTCCTGGTGTTCCTGCCCGGCGTGGGCGACTTGCAACGCAGTGCCCGCAAGCTCACCGAAGCGCTGCCCGACCACGTGGACCTGCACCTGTTGCACGGCGAGCTTCCGCTCGAAACGCAGGACGCGGCCCTGCGTCCCAGCCGGGCCGGGCGGCGCAAGGTCATTCTGGCCACCAGCATTGCCGAAACCAGCCTCACCATCGAAGGCGTGCGGGTAGTAATTGACGGCGGGTTTGCGCGGGTGCCGCGCTTTGTGCCCCGCACCGGGTTCACCACCCTCGAAACCGTGCCCGTGGCCCGCGCCGCCGCCGACCAGCGCCGGGGCCGCGCCGGCCGCCTGGCTCCCGGCACCTGCTACCGCCTCTGGACCGAGGCCGAGCACCACAACTTACCCGCCCACCGGCCGCCTGAAATTCATACCGCCGACCTGAGCAGCTTGGTGCTGGAACTAGCCCTGTGGGGAGCAGCCGACCCCAGCAGCCTGCGCTGGCTCGATGTTCCGCCCGCCGCTGCTTTTGCCCAAGCGAGGGAGCTGTTGCTCCGACTGGGGGCGCTGGACGGGGATGTTTCGCCTTCTGCTTCGCTTAATGAAGAATTAGGAATGAAGAACGAAGAATTGGCAGGTCTGCTTAATTCCTCATTCCCCATTCCTCATTCTTCGTTCAAATTAAAGCCCACTCCCCACGGCCGGCAGCTGGCGACGCTAGGCCTGCCGCCGCGCCTAGGCCATGTGGTGGTGCGCGGCCAAGAGTTGGGCCACGGTGCTGCTGCTGCCAACCTGGCGGCGCTGCTGGCCGAACGCGATTTACTACGCTGGGCCTCCCCCACCGACACCCGCCCGGCCCCGCCCGACCTGCGCCTGCGCCTCGAAGCGCTGGCCAGCGGCCGGCCGCCGCTGCCGGGCCTAGCGTTGCACCACGCCACCTTGCAGCGGGTGCGCGAGTTAGCCCGCAACTTGATGAATCGGCTGGGCAAAACCGTCCATTCACCCACTCACCCATTCGCTCATTCACCCATTGGCCTACTCACCGCCCTGGCCTACCCCGACCGGCTGGCCCAGCGCGAAAGCCACGACCGATTGCGCCTCGTCACGGGCCAGCGCGTCAGCCTCAATACTACTGAGGTGGACCCACAGGCGACTTTTTTCGCCGTGGCGCATTTGACGGGCACTGCTTCGGCGCCGCGGGCTACGCTGGCCGCGCCGCTGACGCCAGAGGAGCTGGAATTAGAGTTTGCCGACCAAATCACGACCACCAATGAGGTGCGCTACGATGCCGCGGCTCAGCGGGTAATTGGGCGGCGGGTGCGCCGGCTTGGGGCGCTGCTGCTGGCCGAAACCGTCATTGGCCAGCCCGACTCTGAGCTGGTTGCCCAGGCCCTGCTGGCCTACCTGCAAGAGGCTGGGGTAAATAAACTAAACTGGACGCCCGGCGCCCGGCAGTTGCAGCAGCGGCTGGAGTTTCTGCGGCAACATTTCCCCCAAGCGGAAGCAGCAGACGCCACGGCCGAACACTGGCCTGCTTTCGACGACAACACCCTGGCGCGGGAATTACCGGTGTGGCTCGGCCCGCACCTCACCGGCCTCAAAACCCTGGCCGACGTGCAGCGCCTCAACCTGACCGGGCCCTTGCTGGCGCGCCTCCCCGGCGGCTGGAACCAGCGCCAGACCCTGGACCGCCTCGCGCCGGCCGAGCTGGAAGTGCCCAGTGGCTCGCACATCACCTTGGACTACAGCGACGCCGCTGCACCCGTACTGGCCGTGAAGCTGCAAGAGCTGTTCGGCCTGACCGAAACGCCCACAATAGCCGGCGGACGCGTGCCGCTGCTGCTGCATCTGCTCTCGCCGGGCGGCCGGCCCGCGCAGGTCACCCGCGACTTGCGCAGCTTTTGGGAACGCGGCTACTTCGACGTACGCAAGGACTTGAAAGGCCGCTACCCCAAACACCCCTGGCCCGACAAACCCATGGAGCACATCCCCACCAAGCTCACCAAGAAACGGCTGGGACAGTGACGCCTGCGGCTTAATGAGAAATAAAAGAATGAGGAGTGAAGCATTGATACCGGCGGTGCTGGCGCGCGTCTGTGACGAGTGCCGACTGACTTCGAGCCTCTGGCTCGCCGCCTGAACGAGGCCAGCACGACTCCAAAACGGCGCGGCTGGGGGCGTTGAAAACGCCCGTCTAGGGTGTACGGACAATTATCTTTGTGTTCGTGAGTAATCTGGATGAAATCAGTGACCGTGCGTGGGCGGCTTTGGCCCCGCATCTCTCCGGAAAAGCCGGCGATGTGGGCCGCACAGGCGCGGATAACCGGCTCTTTCT
>NZ_DASVSI010000136.1:0-14567 GCF_036388155.1 Hymenobacter sp.
CTCGACAACACCAACCCTACGGTGGCCCAGCTCTACCTGACTCCGCGTGATTTTCTCAAGTTTGGGCTGCTCTATTTGCAAAAGGGGCAGTGGGCGGGCCAGCAGGTGTTGCCCGCTGATTGGGTCGAAAAGTCCTGGGGCAAATACAGCCAGCTGGGCAGCAAGCAGTACGGCTACTTCTGGTGGCACCAACAGTTTCAGGTGAACGGCCAAACCGTTGAAGCCCAGATGGCGACCGGCAACGGTGGCCAGAAACTCTACGTGCTCCCGGCCCTCGACGCGGTGGTGGTGTTCACGGGCGGCAACTATAACTCAGCACGCGACACGCCCCCCAATGAGCTGATGCCGAAGTACGTGCTGCCGGTGCTGCTGGCAGCTACTGCCAAGAAGACAAGTTCGGCTGTCCCGGCCAAGGCAAAGCGGGCGGGGAAACCATGAGGTGAAGATGGTTTTCCCTCAGCCTAGGTAAGAACGACTGCCCCGCCCTAGCGCCGTACCATCCCAAACCGCCCACCAGCCACGTCGAAAATGACGGTGCGCTGGGTGAAAACTTCGTTGCCCAGCATGCCGCCCATGCCGGAGAAGCGCATCAGCAGGTTTTCCTGCCAGTTGGTGCCCGTCACGTAGGTCACGGTGCCTAGCGGCAGGGCCGTAGCGCCCAGGGTTAGGCCCGCGCCGGTGGCTACGGTGTGCGCCGTGATGGGCTTGGCCATCGAACCAACTTCCGCCGTGCGCGTGGGCGCGCCGGGGCTGGCCATCTTTTTCCAGGTGTCCTGGTCGGTGATGAGGGCAAAGGCGCTGCTGCCCGAGTCGAAAAGCAGCGGCTTGGCTTCGCCCTGCAGGCCCAGGCTCAGCAGCACGCGGCGGTTGTCGAAGGCCAGGGGCACGAAGTCGGCGCGCTGGGCCAGGGTGTCGGGAACCTGGGCGGCCAGGCTAAAAAGGCGGGCCGGGTAGTCGAGCACCAGGGCCCGGCCCTCGAGCACGTCCGTGCCCAGCGTGCCAATGATGAACGGCGCGGTGCTGTCGGCCGGCAGCTGGGTGGCGCCGAATGGTTTCACTCGCATCCAGCGGGCTTGCACCTGCCCGCCGCCTAGCGCGAAACGGACGTTGCGGGCCGTGTCTGCATCGGCCGAGGAGGCCAGCGCCAGCGCGGGGTAGCTGCGCTGCAGCGTGGCCAGCGAGCGAGCGTACAGCATGGTGAAAGGCGCGCCGGTGTCGAACTGCAGGTAGCAGGTGCGGGAGCAGCCGGGCACCCGCACGGGCAGCAGCACCGCCGCGTGCGGCATGGCCCGGCCATCGGCGGTGTCGGCCAGCCAGGTGAAGTTGGTGGTGGCCGGCAGCCCCGAAACCACGAGTTGGTTGGGGGCCGGGATGAACTTCTTTCGCATGTAGAAGTAGCCGGCCACGCTGCCGAGCAGCAACAGAACGAGCGCAGAAAGCAGGACTTTGAACAGGAGCTTCATGGGGAGAGAGCGGGGTGATTTGGTATGCCCAAATGTATCCGTGGCCCGTCCCCAGGCCCTGCGTCATTTTGCCGCCACTTTGCCGACACATGGCGTAACTAGCTAGCCAGTAGGTAATTTTATTTTAACCGCTCCTACAGCCGGAAGCGGTACAGGTCGAGGCGCCCGCGCCGCAGTTGCAGCTGGTAGTAGCCCACGGTGACGACGTTCGCGGCGTAGGTAAACAGCAGCACGCCCACGTACAGGGCCGGCAGCTTGTGGCCGTAGCGGTGCGCCACCTGCTGCGCGCCCACCGCCAGCAGGAAAGCGAAGAAGCACCCCACCTGCCACAGCACCTGGAAGCCCAGCACCCGCCGGCCCAGCTCGGCCACGTGCGCCGTGGTATGGCGGCGCGCGCGCCACAGCAGCCACGGCACCACCAGGTTCAGCAGCGGCAGCACCAGCAAACTCAGCGCACTCAGGTTGAGGAGTTGCAGAAAGTGCGGGTCGACGCGCAGCGCCGGCGGCGCGGGGGTGGGTGGCAGCACCGTCACGAGCACGGGCGGCACGGCCTGGGGCGCCGGGGCCGGCTGCGCCCCGAGGCGGAGGTCGTCGAGCGTCACTTCGAGGGCGGCGGCCAGGGCCTGCACGGTGTGGCCACGTGGCACGGTTTCGCCCTGCTCCACCCGCTGAATGGTGCGCAAGCTCACGCCCGAATGCTCGGCCAGCGCTTCCTGCGAGAAGCCTTTGCTTTTGCGGAGTTCTTGGATGCGAGCGGCAGAAAACATGAACCTAAGGGAGGGTGAAGCGGGCGGGACTAGGGGCAAACCGGGCTCAGCGTTGCGGCCGGGCAGGCTGTTGCGGCAGCCAGCGCCCGGCGTCCGCGTCGGCGTCGAAGGAACGGTACACTAAGGGCAAGCCCTGCACGTGGCTGGTGACGTAGGCCGTGGCCAGCCGCACCAGCACGTTGGGCGAAACCAGCACCGCGCCGTGGCGGTAGCCACCTTCCCGCACGGCGCGAGGCCGCCAATCGTGCGCCACCCAGTGCTGTTCGCTCTGGCTGAAAGGCTGCATGTGTACCTGGTTAATCAGAATTCGGCTCCAGCCGCGCTGTTGTAGGCCCCGCAGCATCTGCTCAAACACCTCCTGCGTGTCGGGTAGGCGCCGAAGTCCTGCGCTCCACTCAACCCGCAGGAAGCCGGCGGGGTCTCCTCCGAGCTGGCCAGCGGCGTTGGCAAAATGGGCAGACGGGCTTGTCGGGAGCATTGTCCCTCAAAACTACGACGCTCTGGGTCCGGGTGCCGCCCCTGGCAGCGCCGCAAGCCCACCTTTTGTGCCCATGCTCAGTGGTGCGCCGGAACCGACGCGCTGCTGAGCCACTCGTAAGCGGCGGCCATGTCCTGGAAAATAGCCACCTGCGGTTTGTCGCTCACAAAGTCGTCCATGAGGTCGAGGCGACTGCGGCAGCCGGGCAGGGGGCTCTGCACCCACGCCACCTGCTCCACGCCCAAGCGGCCCGCCTCGGGCAGGTACTCGTAGGCTACCCACTTCACCAATTCCCAACTGGTTTGGGTAATGTGGGTGTTGTCGTTGAGGGCTTTGCGGGCGCCGGTCTGCTTAATGAACTCGGTGAGGTGCTGGCAGGCGGCTTGCACCAGCTCCAATTCCTGCGGGCCCTTCCAGTCGAGGTAGAGCCAGGCGTTATCAAGGTCGTAGTGCACATCGAGCACTTCGGAAGCGAGCAGCAGTTGGGTAGACATCGGCAGGGCTAAGGGTGATTAACCATCCGGAAGTTACACCTTCTGCCGGGAACTGCACAATTCTCTTTAAATCCTGCTACTCTTTCATCACCAGCTGGTTCTTGCGGTAGTTGGTGCCGCGCAACTTTAGCTCGTAGATGCCCGGTGCGAGGTGGGTGGTGTAGCGGCTGAGCTGGCTTTGCAGCGACTCGGGCGTGCCGCGCAGCGAGAGCAGGCGCGGGCCCTTCGGCAGCGAGAAATCGAGCGAAAGCTGGCCGGCGCTGGCCGGCACCTTGGCCAGGCTAAACGCCACCGAGCCCGCCGCCGGGTTGGGGTACACAAACAGGCGCGAGCCGGCCCGCACCGTGGCGGAGTTGCTGATGCCCGCGAAGTTCACCCCAATAAGCACGGGGTCGTGGTCCGAAGAGCGAAACGGCGTGGCAATGTCGGTGGCCTCGCCGGCGGAAGAGTACTCCAGCACGGTGGGCTCGGCCGAGTTGATGTGCCACTTCTGCACGTCGAGAAACCCCACCAGGTTGGACGTGACCACCGCGTGGTCGAGCGAGCCCGTGAGGCCCCGAAACACATACGAGGCGCTGGTGGGCGGCGTGGCCGGCACCAGGCCGGCGGCCCGCAGAATGTCGATGGGGTCTTCTTCGTAGTTGGCGTTGTAGTCGCCGGCGCTCACGATGCGCGCGGCCCCGGCCGGCCGCACCGTCTGGTTGATGAACTGCACCAGGGCCTGGGCCTGGTCTTTGCGGCGGGCGTTGGAGCCGCCCTGGCCGTCGTTCTGGTCGGCGTTGGGTCCGCTGCCGCTGCCCTTGCTCTTGAAGTGGTTGATGACGAAGCCCAGCGTATCGGCCCGCTCCTTGCGCTTGGTTACGAACACCTGGGCCAGCGGCGGGCGCTCGAACACGCCTTGCACCGTGGCCACCATGGGCGGGCCCAGCGGCGCCACCGACGCCGGCTTGTAAAGGATGGCGCACTTGATGAGGTCGGTGTTGTTGGGCTGCTTTTCGGCGTCGCCGTCGTTCACAAAAATGTAGGTGCCGGCGCCCATCACCTTGTTTAGCCCGTCCACCAGGTCCTGAATGGCGGAAGCCGAGCCGTTGCCGTCGTTCTCAATTTCGGTAAGGCCCACAATGTCGGCGCTCATCTGGCTGATGGCCAGAATAATCTTGGCGCGCTGCCGGGCAAAGTCGGCCGGCGTTTTGGCGCCGCGGGCCGTGGGGAAGCCGCCGCCCGCGCCGTCGCCGTTGAAGTAGTTGAGCACGTTGAAGCTGGCCAGCTTAAGGTCGAGCCGGCCAAAGGCGGGCGGCCGCTGGGGCCGCGACGTGCGGACGACCGGCGCCGCCGCACCAAGCAGCGGCTGAATGCGCCACTTGCCGAAGCTGTAGCCCATGATGCCGCGCAAGCCCGTGAGGGTACTGCCCACCCGCACAGTGCCGGTGGCGGGGTCGAGGTAGGGGGTGGGCTTGGGGTTGTTAGCTGCGCTGCCGTCGTCGAGCACCAGGGACTTGTTTTCGTTGGCTGTTTCGTAGGCTTTCACGGCGGCCAGGTTGCGGGTGCCGGAGCTGCTGGTACCGGTGGCGGGGTTGTCGTTGGGGTCCACGAACTGCGTGGGCTGGTAGGTGAGGCCCTGGGCCGACAGCGTGAGCTCGCCGCGCTGCTTCAGGTTGTAGTTTTCGGTCACGGTCATGGGGTCCGAAAACTGCACGCGCATGCCCTCGTAGCGCTCGGCGGCCGCAGCCGAGAAGTCGGCGTTGTTGATGGTGACAAAGGCCGGCAGGGCGTTGCCGCTCGACACCACCGTGATGGCCGGCTCGGTGAGAATGGCCTGGTTGAACGACGGCGCCCCGCTTTCCTCCTTCACCACGCCGGTGATGCGCACTTTGTCGCCCACTTTCACGGTGGGGTCGGGCTGCACCACAAACAGGGCGTCGGAAGTGGCGGGGTTGCCGTCGGCCGCGGCCGTTTCGTCTTGCACGTAAAAGCCGCCGGGGTTCAGGCCGGCGTACACGCCCGTCACTACCGCTTCGATGGTGTGGCTGCCCGCGGTGGCCATAGCGCCCGTGCCTTGAATGGAGCCGATGGTGGCTGCCGCTGCTGCCTGCGACCCAAGCAGCAAGCCGGCACCAAAGACGAGTTTATGTTTAATCATAGAAGAAATGTGAATCAAAATGGGTTGGTAAATATATTGGGTGTAGCGAGGAGCCTGGCGCCTTATACCTTTCCGGGCCGCATATAGGCTGGGATTTCTCGCCAAATTCTCCGCTCAGCTTGTCAAAAACTGCCGCGCCCGCCGTGCCGCCCTCCCCAAAGCCCCGTATACACGAAGCATGATTCCGCTGATAACGCACACGCCCCGCCTGTTGCTGCTGGCTGCCAGCCGGGCCTTGCTCACCGCCGAACTGCACAAGCCCCAGTACTTCCCCGTGCTGCTGGGCGCTGCCCTGCCCGCCGAATGGCCCACCGGCGAATACGACCGCGACGCCATGCTCTACTTCCTCGACCAGCTCACCGAGGGCGGGCGCACGGCTGCGGGCTGGTACAACTGGTACGCCCTGCGCAAACCCGACGACGACACGCCCCGCACGCTCATCGGCGCGGGC
The DNA here is from genome assembly GCF_036388155.1 of Hymenobacter sp. Taxonomy (NCBI): domain Bacteria; kingdom Pseudomonadati; phylum Bacteroidota; class Cytophagia; order Cytophagales; family Hymenobacteraceae; genus Hymenobacter; species Hymenobacter sp. The sequence continues at coordinate 5,794 of NZ_DASVSI010000136.1, forward strand.
GGCTTCATGGGTCCGCCCGATGAGGCCGGCACGGTGGAAGTGGGCTATTCGGTGGCGGCCGACTGGCGCGGGCAAGGGCTGGCCACCGAGCTGGTGGCGGGCCTGGTGCAACAGGCGGCCAACACCACCATGGTGCGCCGCATGGTGGCCCACACCGACGCCGCCAATCCCGCCTCGCAGCAGGTGCTGCTCAACAACGGCTTTGAGCTCATGGGGCCGGTGGCCGACGGCCGCCTGCGCTACGAGCGCACCGTGGAACCTACTACCCCCTGAGCCGGCCCAAATTCCAGCTGCAAGAGGCAATAGCAGCCAACCTGAAGCAGAACCCGTAAAAGGCAGCAAATCCTTTCCTTCTCACTTCATCCGCCTAGCTATGAATCGTTTCTTGTTTTTCCTTCTCATGGTGGTGTCGGTGGGGCTGCGCCAGCCCACGGCCGCCCAAACCGGTGCTGCGGGCCTGCCGCCCCGGCCGTCGCCCTTTCAGTTCGTGAACGACCAGGGCAACCTGATAGCGCCGGCCGATGTGAAGCGCCTCGAAACCGGCCTGCGGCAATACGCTGATAAAACCGGCACGCAAGTCGTGGTCGTGACGGTGCCCTCGCTGGGCGGGCGCGAAGTGGCCGACTACGGCCGGGCCCTGGGCGAGTCCTGGGCCGTGGGCCAGCGCGAAAAAAACAACGGCGTGGTGGTGCTCATCAGCAAAGAGGAGCGCAAGGTGACCATTCAGCCGGGCAGTGGGCTGAAGGACGCCATTACGCCCGCGGTTACCAACAAGGCCATTGGCCAAATGACGCCCAGTTTCAAGCAGGGCAACTACGGCGCGGGCCTGCGCCAAGGGTTGAGCACCATTATGTTGGCTGCCAATCCTAGTTCAAGCCCTCAGAACGGCCAGGCTGCCAGCACGGCTGCCTCGGACGCCACGCCGGCGGCTAATCAGTCTATCCAATCAGGCCCCGGCCCTACCACCGAGCCCGGGGCCGTAGCCTCCAACGACCCGTTGGTTTCGCCCCCTTCGGAGCCTGTTTCGTCGGGCCCCGGCATGGGCACCATCCTGCTGGGCGCGCTGGCCGTGGGTGGCATTATCTGGCTGCTGGTGAAAATGCTGCGCGGCCGCCGCGCCGCCGCGGATGCCACCGCCAACCCTAACGCCAACAACGCTCCCAACTTCCGCCCCAACAACCCCGGGCCTAACGCGAACCCCAACGCGGCGCCCAACTTCCTGCCCAACCGGCCCAACGGCCCGGGGGGCAACTACGGCCCCGGCCAGCCGCAGGGCAACTACAACCAAGGCTACAACAACGCCCCGAACCAAGGCGGCGGCGGCCTGATGGGCGGCGGCATGGGCGGCATGCTGGCCACGGGCGCGGCGGCTGCCGCGGGCGCGTACCTGGGCAACCGCATGGCTTCGGGCCACGAGTCCTCCGGCACCAACTTCACGGGCGACGGCAATAGCTTGGGCGCCAACACGGCTGCTGGCTTGGGCGGCGCGGGCCTCGCTGGCGCTGGGCTGGGTGGCGCAGCGGGCGCGGCCGGCACCGGTGCGGCCGAAGACTACTTCGCGGGCGGTACGGGCGCCGACAACTCGGCCCCGGACTACTTTGCCGACGACGTGATTGACAATTCGCAGACCGACTTCTTTTCCGGCAGCGAAACCGGCTCGTACGACGACCTGAACTCGGACGACACCGGTGGCGGCGGCTTCGACAGCGGCGACGACAACAGCGGCTCCTGGTAGGGAAGCGTCTGTGCTTGAGTGATTGTAAAACGGGCCCCGGCGCACTCAGTGCCGGGGCCCGTTGGCGCTGGGTGGAGCCACCGACAAGGCCAAGAATTAGCAAACCGCTATATCTTGCGGCCGGTATTTACTTTCATTCTTAGGCAATATGTTGCAAGGGTTGCGCACAGTGGTTTACCCAGTGGGGGCTTTGGCGGCGGCTACGGCGTGGTACCGGCAGGTGCTGGAGCAGGCCCCGTATTTTGAGGAGCCGTTCTATGTGGGCTTCAACGTGGGCGGCTACGAGCTGAGCCTAGTGCCCGATGGCACCGCCGCGGGCCAGGCCGGCCCCACCACCTACTGGGGCGTGCCCGATGCCGCCGCAGCCTACGCCCGCCTGCTCGAGTTGGGCGCGCACGAGAGCGAAGCCGTGCAGGATGTGGGCAGCGGCATCTTGGTTGGTGCCGTGCTCAACCCCTTCGGCAACCTGTTTGGCGTCATTCAGAACCCGCATTTCGCGCTGCCTGGCTAGTTGGCGCCAACTGGCTTCTGCCCGACCTTTCTTTCCTTCACTATGTCAACAACTGCTTCGCCCATTGCCGCCGTGCCGGTGCTGGAAACTGCCCGCCTCACCTTGCGGGGCTTTCGCGCCGACGACTTCGACGCCTGGTTTACCATCAGCCGGACGCCCGCCTACCACCGCTACTTCAGCCCCGAGCCCATGCCCGCCGAGGAAGTGTGGAAGCTGGTGCTGCGCAGCGCCGGCCACTGGATGATAATGGGCTACGGATTCTGGGCCGTGGAAGAAAAAGCCGGCGGCCGGTTTGTGGGCGCCATCGGGTTTCTCCACCTCAAGCGCGACTTAACCCCCGAGCTGGGCGACGCGCCCGAAATTGGCTGGGTGACGGACCCCGAGGTGCACGGCCGCGGCTACGCCAGCGAGGCCGTGGCGGCCGTGTTGGCCTGGGGCGAAAGTCACTTTGGACTCGTGCGCACCGTGTGCATCATTCACCCCGACAACGCGCCTTCGCTTCGGCTGGCGGCCAAATTCGGCTACCGCGAATACGCCCGCACCACCTACCACGAGCAGCCCATCGTGCTGCTGGAGCGGCCAGGCCGGCAATAGTCTGGCGCCCCGCCGGGGAGGCGCTCATTGGCAGAAGTATTCAATGAGTGGAATATAGTAGCTTGCGCACCGCACCGCTGTGGCGCTCACCGCTTTCTACCCCACTGCTTATGCCAACACTGCTAAAATTCTTGTTGGTTTGCTTGCTCCTGGCTACCGCCGGGTCCGTTCAGGCCCAAACGCCCACCGCGCCCAGCCCCGCGCCGGCCACTGCCCAGCCGGCTTACGACGTGAACGCCGCCACCCAAGCCTACCTCAACACCCTCACGCCCGCCCAGAAAGCGCGGTCCGACGCCTATTTCGAAGGTGGTTACTGGCTGTTGCTGGTGGAGATGCTGTACGCCGTGGGCGTGGCGGCCGTGTTTTTGGGTCTGGGGCTGTCGCGCCGAATTAAGGCATGGACGGAGCGGCTGCCGCAGCGGTTTTTGCGCACATTGGCCTACGTTGCCATTTACTTGCTGCTGGCCTGGGTGCTGAGCTTCCCGCTGACCGTGTATGTGGGGTATTTCCGGGAGCACCACTACGGGCTTTCCAACCAAAGCTTTGGCGAGTGGCTGGGCGAGAGCCTGACCAGCCTGGCCCTGTCCGTGGTGTTCGGTAGCCTGCTGATTTTGGCGCTGTACGCGGCGGTGCGGCGCGCCGGCCGCACGTGGTGGGTGTGGGGCGCGGGCATCATGGGGACCTTTGTGGCGGTGGGCATCTTTCTGGGTCCCGTCTTCATCAGCCCGTTGTTCAACAAGTCCACGCCGCTGCCTGCTGGCCCGGTGCGCGCCGCCATCCTGAGCATGGCGCGGGCCAACGGCGTGCCCGCCGACAACGTGTACCTCGTGGACGCCTCCCGCCAGAGCAAGCGCATCAGCGCCAACGTGAGCGGCATCGGCAGCACCATTCGTGTGTCGCTCAACGACAACCTGCTGCGCCGCTGCACGCCCCAGGAAGTGCAGGCCGTGATGGGCCACGAGCTGGGCCACTACGTGCTGAACCACATCTATGAGTTACTGCTTTCCTTCGTGATGGTCATCGGAACTGGCTTTTGGCTGCTCGATTGGATGTTTGTGCGGTTGGTGGCGCGTTTTGGCTCGCGCTGGGGCGTGGCCGACCGCGCCGACGTGGGCGGCCTGCCGTTGGCCGTGGCCCTGCTGGCCGTGCTCACCTTCCTGTCAACGCCCATCGTCAACACCATCGTGCGCACCAACGAGCTGGAGGCCGACGTGTTTGGCCTGAACGCCGCCCGCCAGCCCGATGGCTTTGCCGCCATTGCCATGAAGCTGTCGGAATACCGCAAAATTGACCCCACGCCGCTCGAGGAAGCGCTGTTTTTTGACCACCCCAGCGGCCACACCCGCGTGTACACCGCCATGCGGTGGAAGGCCGAACACTTGGGCGACAAGTAGATTGTGGGCGAACTTTCAGGCGCCTTTCCGCCCGCCCCACGCCGGGCTATCCTCCATCAACCGCTTGAAAACTATGCCTCCTCGCCCTTATATCCTCGCCGAAACCACCTGGAAAACCGTGCAGGAAACCCAGTACCAAGTAGTGGTGCTGCCCTGGGGCGCCACCGAGGCGCACAACTACCACCTGCCCTATGCCACCGATAATTACCAAGCCGACTACGTGGCGGCGGAGGCTGCGCGCAAGGCCTGGGAGCAGGGCGCCAAAGTGGTGGTGCTGCCCTGCATTCCCTTCGGCGTGAACACCGGGCAGCTGGACATCACGCTCGACATCAACATGAACCCAAGCACGCAGCTGGCCATTCTGCGCGACGTGGTGCAGGTGCTGGCCCGCCAAGGCATTCCCAAGCTGGTGGTGCTGAACGGCCACGGCGGCAACGACTTCCGCCAAATCCTGCGGGAGCTGCAAGCCGAATTCCCCGCGGTGTTTTTGAGCACGTTGAACTGGTTTCGAGCCGCCGACCGCAGCCAGTACTTCACCGCGCCCGGCGACCACGCCGATGCCCTGGAAACCAGCGCCATGCTGCACATCGCGCCCGAGTTGGTGAGCCCACTATCGGAAGCTGGGGACGGCGCCGCCAAGCAGTTTCGCATCGCGGCGCTGCGCGAGGGCTGGGCCTGGGCCCAGCGCGAGTGGAGCAAGGTGTCGGCCGATACCGGTGTGGGCAACCCCGCCGAAGCCACGGCCGAAAAAGGTCAGGCTTTCCTGGAAGCCGTAACTACCAACATCGGCCAGTTTCTGGTGGAGCTGGCCGCGGCCGACCCGCAGGATTTGTACGAATAAAGGTCTAGTTATTAGTTGTCAGTTGTTCGTTGCTAGTTGTCAGTCGACGGCTATTCATTAAATCAGACAATCAATAACTCACAACCAGCAACGAACAACTAGCAACAAAACTCAACTATGCCCCCCCAATTTGATAGTGTAATTTTTGACCTCGACGGCACCTTGTGGGACGCTACCCAAGCCATCACCCAAGCCTTTGAAGCTGCTCGCAGCAGCGTCGACTACGTCGAGAACGAGGTGACGCTGGCTCAGGTGCAGGCCGTGACCGGCCAGCCTTACGAGACGGTGTACGAACGCCTGTTTCCCACTTTGCCCGCCGACAAATTTGAGGAGTACCGCGCCCTCTGCGCCCGCCAGGAGCTGGCCGCCGCCGAGCAGCAGGGCGGTACCCTCTACCCCGACCTGGAAGCCACCCTGCAGTATCTGAAAGAGCAGGGCTACCGCCTGTTCATCGTGAGCAATTGCCAAGTGGGCTACGTGGAAGCTTTTTTTGCCAACAGCCAGCTCGGACATTACTTCGAAGGTCACCAGTGCTTTGGCACCAAGAAGCTGCCTAAGGCCGACAACATTCGCGAGGTAGTGGCGCAGTACGGCCTGCGGGCGCCCGTGTACGTGGGCGACACGCGCGGCGACCTCGCCGCCAGCCAGGGGGCGGGCGTGCCGTTCATTTTTGCCACCTACGGTTTCGGCCAGCTAGACGCCCAAGAGGCACCGGTGCGCATCAACCAGCCCGCCGATTTGCGTCGGCTGTTGTAGCCCCGGGGGCAGTTGTGGGCTTCAATGCCGCGGCGTACTTTGGTCGCATGAATCTTCCGGTTTCCTCGCGCATCACCATTCACCCGGCCATTTGCCACGGGCAGCCCACCGTGCGCGGCCTGCGCTACCCGGTGTGGCAGGTGCTGGAGTGGCTGGCCGCTGGCCAAACCGAGGCCGACGTGCTGGCCGCGCACCCCGAGCTGGAGCCGGAAGATTTGCGGGCCTGCCTGCAGTTTGCCGCCGAGCGCCTCAAGCCGGCGCATCGGCCCCAGCCCGAGGAAAACTCCGAAGAATGGCTGCTGAGCCGGCAAAGCCAGTGGCTGGCCGAGCAGGAATTTCTCAAGCAACTGTGGGAGCGCAATCCGTTGGCAAAACCGTCTCATTCCAGCTCTTCCAACTGACCACCGGACAACGCCGCCAGATGCGTAGCTTTAGCGTCCTCGCCGCTCCTTTCGGCCACCCGCCATGTCGTACCAAGAGCTAGCTTCTTCCGCCTTTCTGAGCGTGGTGTACCGGCCCGACTCGGGCTTGCTCATCGGCCGTTGGCTGTGCTCCATCAGCGAGGCTCAGCTGCGCGAGGGCTACGAAACCATGCGCCTCGCCGCCCTGGAACACCGGTGCCGCCACTGGCTGATGGACGCCCGCCGCCGCACCGACCGCCGCCTCAACGGCCCGGAATGGGTGGTAACCCACTTTTTGCCCCAGGTGCAACAGGAAATGGGCAGCCCGCTCTGCGTGGCCTTTCTGGTGCTGCCCAACCACTTGCGCGAGGTAGAGGCCGACCCCACGCAGCCTGCCCAAGCCTCGGCCCCGGGTGACCTGTTCCAATTCGCCCGCTTCATCGACGAGGGCGTTGCCAACGCCTGGTTGGACCTGCAGCGCCGCTAAGGGTAAGAGGTGCCTCCGTTCGCATACTGTATCTGTCATTGCGAGCGCAGCGCGGCAATCCGTCCTGCTCTCAGCGACCAATCCGCTAACGTGACAAATGCTGATACAAAGCCCTGCCGGGTACGACCCTGGCATTGCACCGCGCCAGGGGCTTTGTCACATAAGAAGGTGTCGGGGGTCGACAGGACGGATTGCCACGGGCTGCGCCCTCGCAATGACAAGGCCGCCTGCTCACCGCTGGCCTTCCAGCGTTTGCATGGGCGTGGCCATTTCCACGTTGGAAGTATTGGGGAAAGCCAGGAAATGGGTGACGCGCGGCGGGTTGGGCCCAGTGTGGAATTGCCGCACCCGTTCTTCCACGGCTTGGTCTTCTTTGGTGAAGCGGTGGTGCTGGCGCTGGTGCTCGCCCCAAGTGGCTACGTAGTAAAACTCGGTGATGAGCGTGGGGTGGGCCAGGTCGGAGAACACACCGGCGCGCAGGGCGCCGTCGCGGAGCCGCAGGCGCTTGAGCTGCTCGGCGGCTTCGCGGAAGGCCGGCCAGTCGTGCGGCTCCACATGGTATTCTATCATCACCACCACGGGGCCGTCGTCGGGGTCAATGGGGGCGTCGCCTTCCACTTCGGGTTCGGGCCAGCTTTCGGCGGGGTCCAGGTTCAGGCCCTCGGCCGGGCGCATGGGGAAGGGGAAGGCCAGCAGCGCACTGGCCAGCATCCAGCCGGCCGCAATCAGCAGCGAAATGGTGAGGGTGGTGTGGTCGGCCAGTTCGCCCCACACCAGGCTGCCCACCGACAAGCCCGCCTGAAACACCAGCATGTACACGCTAATCACCCGGGCCTGTACCCACTTGGGCACGCTCAACTGCACGGTGGTGCTGAAGCTGGTCATCACCATCAGCCAGGCAATGCCTGAGAAGAACATTACCGCATAGAGCACATAAATCTGGGTGATGAGGGCCAGCGCCAGGTTGGTGCCGCAAAATGCCAGCACGCCAATGAGCACCCGCTGGTTGAAGTTGAGCCGCGAGCCGGCCCGGCCCATCAGAAAGGCGCCCGTTACGGCGCCAGCGCCCAGCCAAGAGAGCATCACGCCGTAGTGCCCGGAGCTGAGCTGCAGCTTGCGAGCTACCACCACCGACACCAGCGCCCACATGGCCGCCGCCCCAAACGAAAACGCAAACGTGCGCACCAGCACCCCGTAAATGGCCGGCGAGTACTGCACGTAGCGCATGCCCGCCCGCAAGGCACCCATAAAATTCTCAGCCGGCCCGCTGGTCACGGTGGCTTCGCGCTTCCAGAAATACACCACCGCCCACGTGCCCAGAAAGGAGATGCCGTTCAGCATAAACACCAGGCCTGGCGAGTAATAAGCAATGATGGCGCCGCCCACGGCCGGCCCAATGGCGCGCGCAATATTGTTGCTCACCCCGTTCAGGGTAATGGCCGACGGCAGCACCGAGCGCGGCACCAGCTCATTGGTCACGGCCTGCCAAATGGGCGCGTTCAAGGCGGCGCCCATGCCCAGCATAAACGTGAAGCCCAGCACGCCCAGCGCCGAAATGCCCCCCGTGAGCGTGAGCAAGCCCAGGGCCGTGGCTACCACCGCCATGAAGCCCTGCGTGAAGAGCAGCAGCTTGCGGCGGTCCACCAGGTCGGCCATGGCCCCGGCCGGCATGCTCAGCAAGAAGGAGGGCAGGCTGGTGGCCGTTTGCATGAGGGCCACCAGCAGGGCCGAGGCCGTGAGGGTGGTGACGAGCCACACGCCGGCCACGTTTTGCATCCAGGTGCCCACGTTGGACACCAGGCCCGCAATCCAAATGGCCCGAAAAATGGCGTAGGTAAAGGGCGTCCCCAGCGTGACTTTGGGGGCCGGAGCAGCAGTCGTTGGCGTCATCGGAAAACAGTAGGAACTCACCCCGATAAACAAACGAGCGGGGTGAATGGCTTCCTACGGCTTCCGGGCGGAAATAGGTCGAACGACTAATCCCCTCCTTACCAAGGAGGGGGCGTTGCCGCGCCCGCGGCGACGGGGGTGGTGGCACCGCAGGGTGGGCGTTTG
>NZ_DASVSI010000137.1:0-56393 GCF_036388155.1 Hymenobacter sp.
CCCCCCCCCCCCCCCCCCCCCCCCCCCCCCCCCCCCCCCCCACACCGCTCTAGGCTTCAAGTACCCCTCTACTGGTTTCCCCAAAGCGAACGGTCATGCTTCGACTGCGCTCAGCATGACCGTTCGCTTTGGGGAAGTAAATTTTCCAAATAAGCTTTTGGGCGGCGCCGTAACACCGCCGCCGCAGCCACTATGCAAAAAGCCCTGGAGGAAGTCCAGGGCTTTCACCATTTACCCGAAAAGGCACGCTATTTCTTGGAAACCCGCATGGTTTTGACGCCGTTGGCGCCCTGCACGCGCAGCACGAACAAACCCGCCGCCAGCCGTTGGCCCACGGTGACCTCGTTGGTGCCCTGGCCCCGGTCCACCACGCGGCCCAGCCCGTCGATGATGCTGTACGTGAAGGCGCCCAACTCCCGCACCGTAAACGTGCTTTGGGAAGGGTTGGGGTACACCGACGTGTTGCTACCGGCGTCCACCTGGTCGGTATCGGCCGTGCGGGCCGCGCTCAGGGCCACAAACTGGAAGCTCTGGTTGCTGCCCGTGCCGCAAGTCCACTGGTTGATGGCCACTCCGTCGGTGGTAGACGCGCCCGGCACGTCCACGCACTTGTTGCTGGCCACCGACACGATGTGGTAGTAGCCGCTGCCCACGCTTTCGATGCGCCACCGCTGGTTGTTACCGCCCGAGTAAGTCCACTGGTTGATGTCGCCGCCGTCGGCGGTGGAAGAGCCCGACAAATCCATGGCCTTGCCGCTGTGCACGGCCCGGATGCTGTAGGCCCCGCTGCCCAACGACACCACGTTCCATTGCTGGTTGGTGGCGCCGGAGTTGGTGTATTGGGTGATGTCGGCGCCATCGACCGTCGAGCCGCCGGCCACGCCCAGCACTTTGCCGCTGTGCCGCGCCACAATGCGGTAGCGGCCGTTGGCTAGGGTGCCCGTGGCCGGTGGCGTAGTAGTGGTGCCAGGGTATTTGGCGCGCAGTTCCGAGCGCACGAACAGGCCCGACTGCTTGATTTGGCTCGTGGTCCAGCCCCCGTTCTCGCTTGCGCCCGACACCAGGGCAGCCGACGACTCCGGGATATCGGCCACCGACCAGTTGGCGTGGCTAATCTTGTTCTGGTCCATGAACGTGTACCAATTGCGGGTTTCGGCTTCGTTCACGGTGCCTTTGCCGCTGGCGTCGGTGGTGCCGTACTCGGTCACAAACAGCGCCGCGTTGTTGTCTAGGGCCCGTTGCGCCGCGGCGCGCAGGCCGCTGTTGTGCGTGTTGGCGTAAAAGTGCAGGGTGTAGGCCAGGTTCGAGCCGGCCACTTTGTTGGCGGCCGCTTCGTCCACGCGCTGCGAGTAGAAGCCGGTGCCCAGGATGATGATGTTGTCGGGGTCGTACTGGCGGATGGTGCTCACCAGGGTTTGGTGGTAGGGCTTGATGACGTTGGCCCACGACACGTCGAGCGGCTCGTTCCAGGTTTCGTACAGGATGTTGGGGCTGGCCCCGTACTTCTGGGCCACGGCCCGGAAGAAAGTTTGCGCCTGGGTGCGGTAAGCTGCGGCGTCGTGCACGTGGAAGTCCACAATCACGTAGATGCCTAGGCTAATGGCCGCGTCAATCACCGTGAACACCTTGGCCTGCTCGGCGGCGGGGTTGGTGGCGTAGCCGCCCACGTCCACGGCCATGGCGGCCCGCACCACGGTCACCCGCCAGTCGTCGCGCAGCCATTTCACGGTGTTGTAGTTGTAGTATTTGGGCACCCACTGGCTCCAGTAAAGCGACATGCCGCGCAGTTGGATGGCGGTACCGGTCTTGTCCACAATGCGGTTGCCGCTCACCCGCAGCTGCCCGTAGCGCTCCACAATGGTTTGCGCCTGACTTACACAAACGTTTGCGAAAAGCAGCAAAAAAGCAAGCGCCAGGCCGCGCCCGCACTTTGCCAGCAGGGAAAATGCCAGGCTAGAAGCGGCGGGGCTCTGCGCAGCGCCGGGAATGGACGACGAACGGCGCTGCGCGTTCGTCGGACCGGTTTGGGAAGGGGAGTGCCCTTGAAGCGGGAATAATTTCTGCATAGTAGAAGAAATGGTTGGTGAAAAAAAGGAAACAAGTGATGACGTTGGATAGTAAAACCGCACCCTCCGCGTTTTGGCCGCAAAGCAACGTCCGCCGCGCTGCTTGATTTGGATATCGCAATGACGGAAATCATGACATGAAAAATGGTACAGAATTCAGGCGTTTAGGAGGTGTCTGATTTTTTGCTGGTCGCATTGCGTTTGCGTTTGGCACCGGATGGTCGAAGCCTCCCTTCCGGGCCAACCGAACCCTCCTTTCCAGAGCCAAATCGCCGACCAAATGCGCTACAGTTCCGGCCAGCACCAATACAATCAGTTCCGCCAGATGACCGGCTGCTCCATGAGCAACTTCCGCCGCCTGATGCTGCCCGAACGGGTGTCGTCCGACTCCTTGGCGAAGGCGACTGCTCAAACGTGCTTGTCATTGCGAGCGCAGCGCAGCAATTCGTCCTGCTAAAGCGACCAACCTAATGATGTAGCAAGCCCCGGCACTGGGCAGTACTGGGGCTTGTTATGTATTTGAGCTTACACAAGCTAAAGGCTGGTCGAGGGAACAGAACGGATGGCCACGGCCTGCAGTCTAGCAATGGCAAATTCTTCGGTTTCTTACTGCTGGTTTTTAAGCACGGAAGCTATTACGAAGAAAAGACCCATGCTGCTCCCAACATATAGGATGACGACAAGCGCCGGGGGCACCCGCGGGGGCCTGCGCTGCTCCCGCAAGGTGTATTTTGCCATGATGATGGGGGGCCTTGCTTTAAAATAGAGCCGGACGAAAAAGACCGAGGCCAGCAGAAAAAGTGTCGATGCGTAGGCAGGACAGGGCAGCCCTATTTTTTTGAGCATCAAGGAAACGGTGAGCACATGGAACGAGAGCACCAGGCTAACCACGCAAATGATTCGGAAAACAAGAGGACTGTCGAAGCGTTTCGAGTGCGACGCCCGACAGCAGGCGTAATACAAGTAATCATACATGAGAATGGAGAGTAGCGCAGCGTGGGCAGTTGATTTCACGCACCAAGGTAATGCCCGGTACCTGGGCTCCGGAGGCGCGTGCTTGCGACTAATGCCCGACCTTTGCAGAAATGAACCCCGGCCCTGTGTACCGGGTTAGTTGCTGCCGTGTCTTCTGCTTCGCCCCGCATCCTGCTCCTTACCCCGCCGCTCACGCAGCTCAACACCCCGTACCCGGCCACGGCCTACATCAAGGGGTTTTTGGGCGGGCGCGGCTACGCCGTGACCCAAGCCGACATGGGCCTGCAGCTGGTGCTGCGCCTGTTTTCGGTGGCAGGCCTGAAGCAGGTTTTTGCCGAAATCGAAGCCGGCGACTTTGACCTTAGCGACAACGCCCGGCGCATGCTGCGCCTGCAGAACCGCTACCTGGCCACCATCGCGCCGGTTGTGCGGTTTTTGCAGAACAAGGACTTGACCCTGGCCCCGCGCATTTGCCACGGCCGTTTCCTGCCCGAGGCCAGCCGCTTCGACAACGTAGCCGACCTGGAAACCGCCTTTGGCACCATGGGCCTCACCGACCAGGCCCGGCACCTGGCCACGCTCTACCTCGAAGACCTCGCCGACCTCATCAAGGAAACCGTGGGCCCGCACTTCGGCTTCTCGCGCTATGCTGAGAAGCTGGCGCTGTCCGCCACCAGTTTCGAGCCGCTGCACGAGGCCCTGGAAGCAGCGCCTAACCTGCTCGACCGCCTGCTGCTCGATGAACTAGAGCAACTCCTGGCCCGCGTGCAGCCCGATGTGGTCGGCTTCACGGTGCCATTTCCAGGCAACCTGTACGGGGCGTTGCGGCTGGCCAAGCGCATTAAGGAAATCAGCCCGGCCACGGCGACCATCATGGGCGGCGGCTATCCTAATACCGAACTGCGAACCATTCAGGAACCGCTTTTTTTCGATTACGTCGACTACTTGACGTTGGATGATGGTGAGGGGCCGTGGCTGCGGCTGCTGGAGTACTTAGCTGCGCAAAAAGAACGTCAGGCGGCGTGGGCGTTAACCTCACCCCCTGACCCCCTCTCCCAAAAAGAGGGGGCACCGGACTTGCTCCCAGCGGAATCGCCCTCACGAGCCGGTGCCCCCTCTTTTTGGGAGAGGGGGTCAGGGGGTGAGGTTTTGGCGTCGGGCGGAGCCGAGGACGAAGTCCATTGCGCGCTGCAGTCGGTGCTGTACAGCCCGCCCAGCCGCGACCAGCTTCAGCGTACCTTTCTGCGCAACGAGCAGGGGCAAATTGAGTACATCAACCACCCGTACCCCGACGTGCCCCACCACGAAGTGGGCACGCCCGACTACTCCGACCTGCCCCTGACCGAGTACCTCTCGGTGCTGGAAGTGCTGAACCCCATGCACCGCCTGTGGAGCGATGGCCGCTGGAACAAGCTCACCGTGGCCCACGGCTGCTACTGGAAGCGCTGCTCGTTCTGCGACGTCACGCTGGACTACATCGCTCGCTACGAAACCGCGCCCAGCACCCTGCTGGTCGGCCGCATCGAGCAGATTATCCAGCAAACCGGCCAAACCGGTTTTCACTTCGTCGACGAAGCCGCGCCGCCCTTGGCCCTGCGCGACTTGGCCATCGAATTGCTCAAGCGCCGCGTGCCCATCACCTGGTGGGGCAACATCCGCTTCGAAAAAACCTTCTCGCCCGATTTGTGTCGCCTGCTGGCCGCTTCGGGCTGCATAGCCGTGAGCGGGGGCCTGGAAGTGGCTTCCGACCGCCTGCTGGCCCTCATGGAAAAGGGCGTGACCATTGCCCAGGTGGCCCGTGTGGCCGACGGCTTCACCCAAGCCGGCATCATGGTGCACGCCTACTTGATGTACGGTTTCCCCACCCAAACCGCCCAGGAAACCGTGGACAGCCTGGAAGTGGTGCGGCAGCTTTTCGCCGCCGGCGTGGTGCAAAGTGGCTACTGGCACCGCTTCTCTATGACCGCGCATTCGCCGGTGGGCAAGAACCCCGCGAAATACCAGGTGGCCGCCATCGGCCCCGAGCCCGCGGGTTTTGCCTGGAACGACCTCTGGCACGACGACCCGCTCGGCACCGACCACGAAGCCTTCGGGCCCGGCCTGGCCAAGTCGCTGTATAACTACCTGCACGGGGTGGCCCTGGATGAGCCGCTCAGCTTTTGGTTCGATTTTAAAACGCCCCGGCCCACCACGCCGCGCCACTTGGTGCAGCAGGCCCTACAAGCCCCCGACAAGCCCGACGTGGCCCGGCCAAACCAGCGCCTGTTCTGGCTGGGCAACGCGCCGGAACTTCGCATTGAGCCGGGCAAAAAAGGCTCCCGGGCTATTCTTACCTGCTACGAGCAGGCCGAAGACTTTGAAGTGAAAACCAGCGAAGCGGCGGGCCGGTGGCTGCATCAGCTGCTCACCCAGCTCAGCCAGGACTACGACACCAAAGTGCTGCTGAAAGAAGCTGCCGCCAGCTTCCCGGCCGCCGAGGGCTCTTTCGAGGCTTTCACCCAAGGCCCCGCGTGGCGCCTGTTGCGCGAGAAAGGCTTGTTGCTGCTGTAAGCAACGCCGCGGCTCACCGCAGGGGCCTGCTTAGCGCCCGCGCAGCCACTCCATCAGCTCCATGGGCAGCCCCGTGGCAAAGCGCGGGCTTAGCCCCTCGCCCACGAATAAGTCGGTGCCGGCGGCCCGATAGGTGCGAATGGTGATGCCGCGTCGCCCGCCAAACGCATTGCGCAGCGCGGTTGCGCGTTGGGTGGCGCTGGGCCCGCCGTAAAGCCCCAGAAGCGGCAGCTTGCGGTTTTTCAACTCTCTAAGGGCCGCCTGGCTCGCGGCATCAAGTTCCGGGTTTTGGGCAATGGCAAAGGCGACGCGGGGCGCGTTGGCGGCCGTGAGCACCTGGGGGAGCACGGCCGCGCGCGGGCCGGCGGCCCAGGCGCCCACGTCGGCCGTGTCGGCGCCGGCGGTGTTGCGCAGCAGGCGCACGGCCGCTTGCACGCGCGGCCCTTCGTCGGCCGCTGTGGCCGAGTCGGCCGCGGGCAGCACCAGCACAATGACGCCTTCCCGCGCGAGGGCATCGGCCCAGAGCGCGGCGGCGGGGGCCGTGGCCGCGTCCGGCAGCAAGGCCAGGGCCGTGCCCAGCGTGCCGGTGTCAGAAGGCGCAAAAAGCCAGGCCGTGCCGTTGGGCTGCGGTACTTCTTCCACGCGGTAGGTGCTGGGGGTGGGCATGCCGCGTTTGAGCAGAATGATGGTGGCCTTGGTCGAGTCCAGGGCGAGCGAGCCCCGCCAGAAATCCCCGTCCAGCGTCAGGGTCAGCGTTTGGTTGGGCCGGGCTGGCCGCGTGAGCCGAAGCTGGTTGTTGCTGAAGAGCATTGTGTCGGCCACGAAGCTGAGCGTGCTGGCGTTGGGCACGGTGAATTCGGCCTCGTAGTGCCCGGGGCTGGGGTGCCGGATGTCGAGGGCGGTGCGCAGCTCGGGCTGTCCCGTCACGCTGAGGCTGCCTTCGTAGTGGCCCACGGGCGGCGGGCTGGCTGTTGCTGCCGATTCGCGCTGCGGCTGGCAGGCCGCCAAAAGAGCCCACAGCAAGGCTCCGGCGTACGTTATTGAGTGGCCGCGGCCGGGGAGGAAGTGCGTCAATGCGGGCATAGGCATTGCCAAAAGTAACCAGTTAGCGTCCGGCCATGCCTTTGCGCAAAATCAAGTCTGTTTGCACGTCTTGGCCCAGTCGAAATTCGTGCTGGCCAATTAGGCGGAAGCCAAACCGCTGGTAGAAAGCCCGCGCCTTGTCGTTCTTCTCCCACACGCCCAGCACCACCGCCGAGCAGTGCAGTTGTTCGGCCAGCGCCAAAATGCTCCGCATCAGCGCCGCGCCCAGGCCGGTGCCTTGCCAGTCGTCGCGCACGTACAGCCGTTCAATTTCGAGGCGGCCGGCCGGGTCCTGGCCTTCTGACAAGCCGAGGGCCGAGTTGTCGCGCAGCTTGGCGTAGCCCACCAGCTCGGCTTGCATGTGGGCCAGCAGAAAGGTGTTTTCCCGGTCCTGCAGCTCGGCCAGTTGAATTTCGGGGCCGAAGTTCTCGGCCAGGTGGGCAGCCATGTCTGCGGCCGCGTTGGTGGCCGCGAAGGTGGCCTGAAACGTTTGGCGGCCCAGGTCGGCGAGTTGGGTGGCGGTGGGGAGGTTGGCCTTGGCCAGCGAGATGCGCAGGGGGGATGACATGGGGCAAAGGTCGAGGAAAGCCGGCCTATCTACAGCATGCCGTTCGGGTTGGGGTTGTGGCCCTGCTCGTCGCCGCGCCGCATGCGCAGGCCCATGCGCACCAGCAGCCCGCTCGCCAGCAGTCCCACCAAGTTGACGCTCAGCGTCACGGCCGACGGATTTTGGTAGCTGTCGGTGGTCCAGCTATACACGGCCACGTACACTTTCAGCAACAGCCCCACCGCCAGCATGCCGCCACTGACCATCAGCATCAAGCCAACCAAGCGGCGGGTAGGGGGAGGAAGGGGAGGAGTTGCCATCGTGCTCCTCTCATACGAAGCGGCCAAACCAGGGGTTGAGGACGTTTCCAACCAGATTGCGAATCCGTTTCTTTCGCGTAATTTTACCAAACCAATGCCCCGCGAGAGTAGCTCAGTTGGTAGAGCATCAGCTTCCCAAGCTGAGGGTCGCGAGTTCGAGCCTCGTTTCTCGCTCATTGATTAACAGCCATTTAGCATTGATGCTAGGTGGCTGTTTTGTTTTTGGTTTAAACAAAGCTCTGGTAGCCTACCAGCTAGCTTTACAAAGCCAATCGTCATATATGAACTCATTTTAGTCATGCGGTTGGAGCGTGCATGCTTTGGGAGTTGAACTAATTGGTCGTAATAGTAACTAAGTCCCTCATCATGCCTTCGATTCGCCGCTGCAAAGGCTCGCTGATTGCCGCATTAAACACGCGTGATGCTCCGCGCAAGTTGTGCATCAGGATTTGGGGCTTAGCGCATGGAGCTTTACGGCCCCACGCATCCGGGAGCAGGGGCGTAGCCTAGCAGTGCGAGCGTCGGCGGCTGGATTAAATTGAAAAAGCAAGGTTGGGCAGGGCCACCGGCGCCGCAAAGAGGTGTCAGAAAGGAAAAGAATGACGGCGCTTAAGTAGCCCAAATTCGTCTCTTCTTTCTGGTCGCGATGCCTGCGCGTAATAACGCTATACTCACCGGCATAGAGCTATTCTATAGCAATATCGCAGCCGAGAATAAAGCGGTGAAAAACTGTACTTCAATCGACGTTGTCTTTTTTATTTCACTAGCGCTATTTCGATAGAGTAAGATGACTCACTGGCAGCCTGATGACGCGTCTAAGGGGTTGGTAGCGTTGGGGTGTTGGATGGTGGCGGCGCGTTGGTCGAATTCGTTCATGGACGGGCGGAGTTTTACAAAGGGAAAAGTAGGGTACCCCACTTGCCTATTCAGCAAAACGGTCCGAAGAGAAAAACAAGCCTTCATGAAGGCAAGCGAATATTCGTCTTCCACAATTGGCCTTAATAAAGAAGGTCCCAAAACGCTAGCTTTGGGACCTTCTTTGCTCTCAACTTAATCAAATAAGCTCTTGCCTTCGCTCCCGATTAAGGCCCCTTCGTATTCGTATACGATTCCAAAGGGCAGTGGAGGGCATAACTATTCTATGATTAGACGGCAGCTTTGCTTGCCGGCCCGCACCAAGTAGAGGCCTTTGGTCAACGTGCCCGGCAGCTGCAGTTCTAAGTTTCCACTAACCGGCATTGTGGTGGAGAGCACGATGTGGCCCACCGCGTCGTACACCAAGACCGGCGTCCCAGCACTCGCGCCGGATACGGTGGCGCTCAAGTGGGCCGGGTTGGGCCACACGCTGAGCACGGCCTTGGCCAGGACGTCTGGCGGCACCGCCACCGAGCGCACCGGCGAGAAGGCTTCGGAACCGTCCGTGTCGACCTGCCGCAGGCGGTAATACACCAGCGTGACCCCGTAGCGGGCCAGTTCCGCGTCGTCGAGGCGGTAGGTCGTGGCGCGCCCAGTGGTGCCTTGCCCCGCCACCCAGCCGAGGCGCCGGAAGCTGAACCCGTCCAAGGACACTTCCACGGCAAAGCCCGCGCAGTTTTTCTCCGTCGCCGTGGCCCAATTCAGGTAGGCCGTCGTGCCCCGGCGCTCGGCCGTGAAATGGGTCAACTGCACCGGCAGCGGGTTGCCGCTGGCCGCAATCACGGCCTCGTGCCGCGTCTTTGGGGCCTCCTGATTGCCGACGTTGTCCGTGGCCAGCGAATAGAAATAGTAGGCCTGGCCCGCCTGGGCCGTGAACGCCACCGACGGTTCCGTCTGCCCGGTCAGGAAAGGCTCATAGTTCACGCCATCCTTGGACAAGTACAAGTCGTAGTGGCGCACGCCGCTGCCGCCCGCGTCGTCCTGCGTACCCACCCCAATCTGGTAGACCAAATTAGCGGAGGAAGAGATAGGGCTGGCAACAGCCGAACTCGGCGCCCCGGCGTCCACTAGGTTGAGCGTTCGGTTAGTGAGGATAACGTCGTTGAAGTCGAAGGCAATGGTGGCCTGGGCCCGGAGGGAGTCGCCGGTGGCCGCGTCACGACGTGGCCGCACCGTGTAAGTCACATAGCCTTCTCCTTCCCGCGTGGAGTCGTTGGGCGGCAGGAAACCCAACAGGGGGTTGGCTGGCGGCAGGCCCGTGGCGGGGTCGATGCTTTGGAACTCCCAGAACACCTCGCGGCGCACCACGTCGATGCCGGCAGTCATCTCCACATCCACGCCGATGGAGTCGGCCACGTGGAACACCGTGGAGTAGCTGGCCAGGCCCGCGGGGACAGCCAGCGTCATGTTATGGAAATTCACCTCCCCCAAGCGGACGCTCAGCGGGTTGAGATTGGCATCGAGGGGTACGCGGACGTTGACGCGCTGGGCGGGCGCCGAAGCCAACAGCTCGTCGTTTTCGAACATCACCTTGTAGGGCAAGGTCGCCGTGGCGGCCACGTAGAGAGGGGCGCCGTAGCCGTCCGGACCAATGATTTCGTTCGGGTCACAAGAGGCCACAATCGGCACGCACAGGAAGGCCTTGGCTCCACAACTGCCTGCCGACCAGGCCACGTCCCCAATGCTGGTGCCTTTGGCGCAGTCCAGCGCGTCGATCCAATCGTCCACGATGCTTTTGCCGTCGGGTAAGAACACTTCTTTAAAGAACACCTTGTTCACGCAGTTGCCCATGCGCAAGCCGTACTGCCCGGCGGAGATGAGCGCATCTTTAACCTTCAACACGTTATCCAGGACAGGAAATCCACTGGGCGATGCCGCCAGGATGCCTATTACATCTGCTGAAAACAACAAAGACGCCTCAATGCCGCAGTTATCGGGGTTTTTCCCAATAAACTTGCCGCCCCTCGTCAGCAACAATTCCGTTAACGCGGGTCCGACGTCGCCATCCGCAGCGGCTTGGGCAAGCTTCCGGCTGTCGTTGAAAAAATCCAGCGCATCCTCGCAGCTCTCTCCGCCTGGAGGTCCACCCCGCCCGCACAAGGGCGTGAGCAATCCTCCCCCGGAGGAACTTGGACTGGAACCGCCGGAGCCGCCCGGAAAGCCGCCGCCGCCCGCGCCCCCGCTGCCGCTGGGACCACCGGAACTGCTCCGTCCCCCGGCCCCGCCGTTGCCCCCAGGACCGGCCGGCATGCCCGCAGAGCCAGCCCCGCCGGCTCCACCGGCGCCGCCGTTGCCACCAGGCAAGGAAGGTCCGCCAGGCTGCGAGGGGAGGCCCGCTCCGCCGGTGCCACCCTCGCCGCCCGTGCCACCGCTCTGGTTCGGCCCGCCCGTCCCGCCCGCGCCACCGGCGCCACCGGAGCCGGCGGGTTGGGCGGGGGTACTGCCCGTGGCGGGAACGCTGTTCCCCCCCTGACCACCGGCGCCTCCGGGGCCAGCCTTGACCACTCCGTTGCCCGGTCCCCCGGGGCCCCCCGGGCTGCCCGCTTCGCCGGGGGCACCGGGCGCTCCCGGCACGCCGGGAGCGCCAACGCCGGGACGCGTGGCCGTGAACACCAGCAGGAGCGTATCACCGGCCTGTCGCACGCTGAAGCGCCCGCCGTACAAGTTGTTGTGGGCGGTGAACTGGTCGGTATTAATCGAAAACTTGTCCGCGGCAAAGCCCGTGATGCCGCCCGCGGCCACCACTATCGGCCACCTGCCGTCTACGGCCGGGTACCAGCCCGCCAACAGCCCTGCCTGCTTTTGATAGGTGGTGGAGCTGAGGTGAACCACGAATGGCTGTGCGGCAGTGGCCTGCACCGTAAGCCCGCCGCTGAGCCTGATTAAATCCCAACCCGGGCTGCTGCCGGCCGCGCCGCCGTACTTGTTGATGTTCCAGAGGTAGTCCTCGCCGGGTCCGAACACGGCCGCCGCAAGGCCGGCCGTCTCGGAACTCAGGGCCGTGCCGGGACTAAACGTGTAGCTTCGGGTCGGGGCCGTCAATGAATCGTCCTCAAACCCCAGGCACGAGTTACAGCCGAGGTCAAACCCCACCGTATCAGCCGGCTGCAACAGGCCTATCTCAAACAGGCGGGTGAGCATGGTATCGGTAAAAGCAACTCGGTTGGGCAGCAGTGCCAGCACGGCCGGCGAGTTACTCACGTTCATGAACACGGGGTCCGCCACCATGGCCCGGCGCGTGGTTTCAATATAAGCACCTAAGCGAGCGAGCAAATCATTCTTCTGATAGAGGTAAACCGTCGGATGGACCGAAAGCTGCCGCAAGCCGTAAGCGCGCAAGTCCGCCGTGAACTGCACGGTTACTTCCGCCCCGGGCCGTACGTCGCGGGCAATGAAGGGCACGTACACCAGCCCGTCTCCGGGGGTGTACCAGTCGAGCACGGGCACGCCGATGGTGCGCCCGGCGCTCCACGCGGACCCCAGCAGGGGGTTGCCATCGGTGCCCCGGACGTTAACGACTTTCACCGTCTGCATCATGCTGAACTGCCCGTGCATGACCGGAATGTCCACGTTTGAGGTGTTGCGAAACGTAAAGCTGAACAAGCCCGAGCGGCCGGCCGCCAGCACGCTCGGCACCGTCGGCAGGTAATCCACCGACAAGGGGGTGGCCGGTACCACGCGCAGCCCGCTGACGAGCTGAGCCACGGTATTATCGGGGTTCTGCGTTTCCACGGTGTAGGTGCCCACGGGCACGGCCGTTAAGTTCCAACGCAGGCGCAGCTCCATGGAACTCGTTTGACTCACAACCTGGGCCGTGGCCACGATGGCATTGGCAGCATTACGCAGCCGCACCAGGGTGGGCGTGCGGAACCCGGCCCCCCGCAGCGTGGTCGTCACCACGCCTTGTCCCACGATGGCCGGCGCAATGCTGCGAATGGCGTAGGGCAGCGACTCGGCCAGCAAGCTGGCGCCCTGTCCCTGCCCGCCGATGCCGGCGGTGAGCGTGTGCACGTAGATGAAGTAGCGCCCCGCCCGAGTGCCGGGAATGACGACTTCCTGGTTGGCCGACTGCGGGGCCTGGAAGCGGAAGTCAAAATCCGAGGAAGTCGGGATGCGCTCGTAGGCAACGTACACCTCGTTGGACGCCGCCGCCAGCGGGCTCGTCAGGGAGATGAGCACGTCCAAGTTGGCCCCCACGCTGAGTTGGTAATAAGTGTGGTCGTTGGTGGCCAACGCGAGGCCGGTGGCGGGCACGCCCAAGGCCAACGGGTTCACTTGCCAGAGCGTGGAGTCGAGGCTGAGGAGCCGGTTGTTGGCGTAGGAAGTTTCGGCCACGGTTTGCCGGGCATTGGCCTGCGCAATGCCGCGGTAATGCCCCGGCCGCAGGGTCCGCGGGGTGGCCGCCACCGAGCGGGTAAGCTGCTGGCCGGGGGCCAGCACGGTGCTCACGGCGTCGGCGCTGAAGAGCGTTTCCGTGGCCGGCAAGCGGCCGCGCTCCGGCGCCCAGTACAGGTTATTGGTCAGGCTGCCCAAGGTTGGCTTGGCCCCGATGTTCTGCACGGTGTAGGTGAGCGTGGCGGCGCTGCCCAGCGTGGCCGTGGCCGGCACGCTCAACGCCGTCATGACCAGGTCGGACTGCGGCGCGGCCTTCACGTAAACGAGCCGGCTGCGGGTGTTGTTGGCTTCGGCGTTGTGTTCGTACACCTCGTTGCCGTTGTCGGCTTTGACGATGAGGTAATAATTTCCCTGGTACGTGCGCGGCACGGTGACGAGGGCGCTGTCGCGCACGCTCGCGCCGGCGGCCAGCGGGGCGGTTCGCAGCTGGCTGCCCACTTGCACGCTGCCGCGGTTCAGCGCGGCGGTGGCGCTCAAATAAGCGCCCGTAAACCAGCGGGAAGCGGCCGGCAAGGCGGGGCCCGTGCCCTGATTGGTGAGCTCAAAAGGCAATTGCAGGACCTGGCCAGCAAAGAGCGTGTCGGCCACACTGAGACTGCTTACCACCAAGTCCGCCGGGGCGCTGAGCTGCACCGTCAACGGGTGCACCCACAGGTTGTTGGCGGAGCGGTCGTCGTCGAGGTCGGCCAGGTAGAGCAAGTAATAGCTGCCGCTCAGGCCGTTGGGAATGGTCGCGGCCAGCGTGGAGCTGAGCGAACTGCCCGACGCCAGCGGTCCGGCCTGGCTCAGGGCTGCCAGCGACACGTCGCCGCGGTCGAGCAGGGTGTCGGTCGAGAGCACCAGCGTGCTCAGCCAGCTCGTCCGAAGGCCAATGGCATCGGGTCCGGCGTTGCGTATGGTCGGCGCCACGGTGATGCGCGAGCCGGAGCCCGCGCTGGCGGGGGCCGAGAGGGCCGTCACCTGCAAGTCGAAAGCGCGCGGCCCGTCGTCGCGCACGAAGGTGCGCTGGAGCTTCAGGCGGTGGGTGCTGCCCAGGTTGTTGCTTTCGGCGCCGTACTCGTAGACGGCATCGGGCGCGTCGGTGCGGACAAAGAAGTGCACCAGTTGATTGCCGTAGCCCTGGCCGCTGAGCAGCGTGGCCGTGTACGTTTTGGTCAGCGACTGGCCCGGGGCCAGCAGCCCGCCCGGGCTGCTGACGTTGCCCACCAGCGTGCCGCTTAAGGCAAGGGTCGTATCGCGGGACAACCTAATCTCGTCGTTAAACGGCACAGTGACCGCCGCCAGGCCTAGATTTTTCACCGTCCACTGCACCGTGAAGGGCTTTCCGGTGCGGACCGTGTCCGGCGCCACGATGCTGGTAACCAGCAAGTCCGGGTATGTGGTGTAGCTGAGTGTGACCCGGCCTGGGCTGCGGGTGATGTTGTTGTTGTCGCCGGTGTACTCAAACACTTGCCGGCGGGCGTCAGTCCAGACGTACACGTAGAACGAGCCGCTCAGGCCGCGCGGCAGCACGAAGGAGGTCGTTTGCGAATACACCTTGCCCGGCACGAAAGCACTGCCGCCGTCGTGCACCTGGCTGCCCAGCAGCCGGGCCGAATCCAGTTGGAACACCGGCAGTCGGGAAAGGTAGACGTGGTCGTACCACGTCGTTTCGGTTGGGTGCGGGGCCTTGGCCCCCTGGTTCTCCACGTCCCAGCTCACGGCCAAGGGCTGGCCGACTCCCGCGGTGGCCGGCACCGCCACGCGGGTCACGAGCAGGTCGGGGGGCGGGGCCAGGTTCACCTGCAGCGCGGCGCTGGAGCGGACGTTGTTGTTTTTTGAGGGCCCTTCGTACACGTTGTTGCCGATGTCGGCCACCGCCAGCAGGTAGTAAGTGCCGCCCACTACGTTGTGCGGCAGGGTGAAAATGGCCCGCGCGAGCAGGGTGCTGTCGGGTTCCAGTTCGTCGGAATACGGGTTGGGCGGGGTCGTGAGCGGGTCACACCCGAGCCCAAACGCGCGACCTGCTTTGACCAGCTTGGGATAAAAAGGGTCGAAGCCAATCATCACGTCCGTCTGCGGGCTCAGCACCGAGTCCTGGGACAGGTAGAAGCCGTTGCGCCAGTAGTTGCCTTCGCAGAGGCTGCCGGGCGAAGACAAGGTGCCGCGCGCGGCCACCGGGCCCCGGTTCTTCAGGCGGTAAGTCACCGTCAGGTTGCTGCCGGCAAAGGCCACGGACGGCACGGCCACGGAGCTGACGGCCAGGTCCGGCACGGGCGGGTAGCGGAGGGTGATGAGCTGGTGGCGCCAGTTGTTTTGGTAAGTCGCCTCGCGCAGCAGACCTGGTTGGACGGTTCGTGCCGTGAGGCAGGAGTCCGTGCCGTTGAGGAAGCTGCCGCACGTCGCTGCCTTGGTGTTGGTCAACACGTACAGGTGAAACGCCCCGACGGCCGTCTTGGGCAAGGTCACCGTCTGGGTTTGCGTGTAGCGCTGCCCCGGCAGCAGGGCTTGCTGGTTGGGGTAGCTGCCCAGCACCACGTCCGCCCCTTCTCCCACGCTGTGGTCGAAACTGAGGTACACGTAGTCTTCCCACTGCCCGTTGCCAGTGGTGTTGGTGCCCGCGTTCTGGACGGTCCAGCTCACGCTCAAGGTCTGGTTCAGCAGGCCGTTGGCCGGAGCCGATATGCTGGTTACGCGCAAATCCGGCAGCTGCAAGGTGGTAAACGTGCGCACGACGCTGCTCTGGGCGGCGCAGCTGGTCCGGGCGACAACCTGCCACTGGTAGGCGGTCGCGTACGTCACCAGGGCGGGCGTCAAGGCCAGGTTGATGGCCGTCACGCCCGCAAAGGTGGGCGCAGCGGGTCGGGTGGCGACGGCACTCGGCCAGACGTACACGTCGTAAGCCGTAGCGTTGGCGGAGGGGTTCCAGGACAAAATGCCCCCGGCCGGGTCCACGCCGCCGGCATTGGCGGCCGGCAGCGAAAGCGAAAATGCCGCTGGTGGCGCCCCGGGCGAGGGGCTTATGACCTGGCGCAGACGATAGGTGCAGCCCGCCGCGTTGGTCACCTCCACGGTGTAAGCTGTGCGGGTGGCAGGGCTGGCTTGAATGCTGGCCGTGGTGGCTCCCGTGCTCCACAGGTAGCTGGCGCCGGGGCCAGCGTCGTCCGCAGCCAACAGCGCGGACGGGCTGTTGCAGAGCAGCGTGTCGCTCGCCGTGAGCACGGGCCGCGGCAGCACCGTGAGCGGCTGCGTGGCGGCTGTGCTCACGCCGTTCAACGAATAAGTGTAGGTGAGCGTGAAGGTGCCAACGCCGACCACTGCCGGGCTGAACTGCCCTCCGCTAACGCCGGGACCGGAGTAGCTGCCTCCCCCGGGGCTGCCGCCGGCCAGCGCCACGGGCGGGGCGTCGACGCAGGTTGGCGCGAAGGCCGCCAACGTGGTGGGCTCTACAACGAAGCTGCCCGCACTGCGGGCCGTCCCGCGGGGCGTGGTGGCTTCCACTGTCCCAGTGGAAGCCGTGGCCGGCACGACGGCCGTGAGCTGGGTGCTCGAAACGACGGTGAATCGCGTCGCTGCCACGCCGTTGAATGACAGAACGTTGGTAACCAGCAGGTTGGTGCCCGTAAGGGTCACGAGGGTGCCCGCGGGGCCGCTGGCGGGGTCGAGGCTCACCAGCGTTGGAGGTGTGTCCAGCACAAAGCTGCTGGCGGAGGTGGCCGTCCCGTCCGGGGTGGTCAGGCTCAAGGGCCCCGTGGTGGCCCCCGCCGGCACCACAGCGGTGACGCTGGTGCCGGTCACGGCGGAAAAGCTCGCCCCCGTGCCGTTGAACCGCACGCTGCTCGTGCCCGTCAGGTTGGTGCCGGTGATGGTGACCGTGGTGCCGCTCGCGCCGGTCGCGGGCGTGAAGCTGCTGATGGTTGGGGGCGCGGGCACCGTGAAGCTGCCCGGGCTCGTGGCCGTGCCGGCCGGGGTGGTTACGGTGATGGGGCCGGTGGTGGCCCCGGTGGGAACGGGCACCGTGATTTCCGTGCCGGCCCCGTTGATTACGAACCCCGGTGCCGTCGTGCCATTGAAGCGCACCAGCGTGGCCCCGCCGAAGTTGGTGCCCGTCAGGGTCACGGCCGTGCCGGCGGGTCCGGCCAGGGGCGTGAAGCTGCTGATGGCAGGCCCAGCGCAGTTGAAGTAATAGGCCCCGGCGTTGGAAAGCTGGATGCCCTGGGCCACCGCCGGCAGCAACAGGCGCAGGCGCAGGCCGCGCACGTTGTTTTGCGGGCTGGCCAAAGAACGAACGACCCGCACCGGAGCCGCTTGGCTGGCCGCCAGCGTAGCCGAGTACGAATCGACGACGTTCCACGTGCTCAAGTCAGCGGACGTTTCCACCTGCAAGGTGTAGTTCACGGCCGTGCTGTTCACGTTCTGCAAGCTGAGCTGTACCTCGGAGAAAGGCAACAAGGCCGCGCCCAGGTCCACCTGCGCGTAGTAGTTGTTGAAAAACGTGGACCCGCTGGTGAACGCAAAGGTTTCCGCGTTGAAAATGGCGGCGGCTGTTCCGGCGGACACGCCGCTGCTCGAGTAGCCAGTTGCCGGCTGCTGGGCCGCGTAGTTGGGCGAACTTGAGCAGCCGCTCTTGGCAAAGGGACGGTTCAGCACCATGCTCCACCGCCCGTTGGCGTCGCGTACCCGCAGAAACAAGCGGTGCGGGCCATCGGCCAGGCCACTCAAGTCGGCGAGCAGGCTAAGGTTGGCCAGGGTGCCGGCGGGCGCCGCAATGGGCACGTCGGTGCCGGCGCCGTAGCCCGGGTCCGCGTCCACGTAGTATTCGGCCTTGTTCAGGGTGGGCGCGCTGGTGATGGCCGGCTCGTCAACGTAAAAGACACGGCCCTGGGTCTGACTCCAATGGTTGGCCGCGTCGCGCACCCGGTAGTACAGGGTGTGGAAGCCCGCCGGCACGGCGCCCAAGCTCAGCGAGAAGGCCACGCCGGGGGCGTTGGGGCTACCGCCGGTGATGGCCGCGCTGCTGCCCTGGCCATAGCCGGGGTCGGTGTCCACGAAGTACTCCACGGCCGCTAGGTTGGCCGGCGGCGCGGCGGTGACGGCGGCCGGCTCCTTATAAAGAATCTGGCGGTAGGTCTGGCTCCAGTTGTTGGCGCCCGCCCGGGTGCGCACAAACAAGGTGTGGAAGCCGGCCGGGAGCGACGTCAAGTCGGCCGAGAAGGGCAGCGCGGACAGCGTGGTGCCGGGCGTGGCGGGCAGCGTCACGGGCGTGCCTTGACCAAAACCTGGGTCGGCGTCGAAAAAATACTCCACCCGGTCGAAGGAGGGGGCGGTTTGGGCACGCGCGGGCACCAGGGCTCCGGCGGCCGCCAGCAGCATTGCCAGGCCCAGCCCGCAACGCCGTGTTGAGTTCAGAAAGTCCATAAGCCGACGCAGAAAACGCCCGGAGGCGTCGCCGCTTTAGTTGTTGGACTTGGTACTGATGGTGGCGTTCAGGGTGTTGCCCGACACCGACTGATTGTACTGGTATATCGTGGGCACGTTGGGGATGCCGGCGAGCCGGTAAGGCGCCGGGCCGCCGAAGGCGCCGAGGTCCGCCCCGCTTTCGCCCGTGCCGATGGCCGGGCTGCCCGGGCGCAGCTGAAACGCGCCGTCCGGGGAGGCCGTGCCGCCCACGAAGAGCGTGGCCGGGGCCAGGTTCTGCCGGTTGCCGTTGGCCGTGCCAAATTGCGTTCCCGCGCTGATGTTGTAGCTGTAGGCGTTGTTGCGCGGCGTGAAGGTGCTGGTGGCGGTGGTCATGACGTTGTTCTTGATAACCGCGTTGTCCACCTCAATCTGAGCCTGGTTTCCCGACCCTGATACTCCGCCAATCACATTGTTGGAGATGAGGATGCTGCCGAGTCCGATATAGGCCCCCGTTGGAGTGGTGATGCCGCCCTCCAGGATGTTGTTGCTCACGTTGACGTTACTAACCGCGACCGCCGCCGAGCCTGGATAGAAGTAAAGCCTGAACAAAAAGTTTTGCCGAACGACGATGTTGCTCACCGTCACAGACCCCACCGAGGGATTGTAGCCGATGTACACGTCCGGGGAAGTCTTATTGCGCTCCACGGTCACGTTGCTGGCTCCGATGTTGAGCGTGCCGGTAACACAGCCCGTGATGCGCGAGCCGGCGCTGCCGTTGGCAAACGTGACAGTGCCGGTCTGCGACTCCCGGGTGTCCAGCTGCAGGCCGGGGTTCTGCCCCAGGAAGTAGCCGTTGCCGATGATGGTGAGCGGGCGCACGCAAATTAGGTTGCCGTAAGAAATCCCGGTCGGTTCGAGGTAGATGATGTCGCCGGCGCTGGCCGCGTCGTGGGCGGCCTGCAAGGTGGTGTAAATGTTCACGCCCGCCGTCGTCAGGCCGGAGTTGTTGCAGCGACGAACGGTCTGGGCCTGGGCCACGGGCAATGCGACAAAACTTAAAATCAGAAAAAAAGCAGTAAAAAGGTGTTTCATGGGAAACGAGCAATGAGGTGATAAGAGGGTATTTGTGATGGCTTAGAGTGATGAATTCATCCACCCCATCGGCATCGTAGCGTCGAAAGGCATGACTCCTGTACCCATTAAATTGAATAAAGAAGTTATACCTGACAAAATACCGTCCTAAAACATCTATTAAAAATACCCATATTTGGGTATTTTTTACGCGCATTGGTAAGTACAGCTCCTCTCTAGACCAGTCTAGCCTGATGAAAATGCCTTCAATCACGTAGCAACTGTTTATCGCATTGGTAGCCGGCTGCAGCGCCTCCTTCTTCCACGGGCTGCACACGGCTGGAACCAAGCGTGGCTAGTTCTCCCTCGCAGCCAAGTCCGATAAGTGCTCGAGCCGGGTGACCTTTTTTAGATTAGCGCAGGGCCTCCTCAGAGAACGTGTTGGCCGATGCTTGAAAATTCCAGCGTGGCGCGGGCTTTCCGACCGCCGCTGCCCAGTGAGCCCATAGAACATTACCAAAGAGGAAAAGGCTGAAGCAAAGGCGCCAGCAGCAATTGGTCGTGCCCAATGATACAGCTTGTTCAAGAGAAGGGTCCAAAAAGTAAATTGCACTGTCGGAATCATGTTCCTACCACCCTTAGTAACGATAAGGAGGAGTTATCGGACCTTAGTAGGGGTTTGGTTACTGGGACTGGTAAGTAAACACTATTATCTGCAAGACCGGCTTGTATTGCGGGCTACAGCAGCCATCTCTTGTAAATGATTACCCCTGTTTGAACTTAGGTAGGGTGACTTTGGGCCTGGTCAGGAATCTATTTCCAGCGCATCAGCATCGAGGAGCATGGTGGTGCCCTGGTCCGGGCGGTGCTGCCGGGCATACTCCGAAGGGGCCATGCCATAGATTTTTTGAAAGGTTTTGCGGAAATACTTCACGTTTTCCACCCCCACCTGAAAGGCCACCTCCGAAATGCGCAATTGCCCGCGGGTGAGCAGCTGCGCTGCCCGCTTCATGCGCACGTCGCGGATGAATTCGACGGTGGTTTGCCCGGTGATGTGCTTGATGCGCCGATAGAGCGTCGAATCACTCAAGCACAAGTCGCTGGCCAGTACCTGCACGCCAAACGCGGGGTCTTCCAGGTGTTGCTCCACGGCGCGCATGGCCTGCTCCAAGAAGGTACGGTCCGCATCGGCGATGACCACCTCCGTCGGTTCGAGCAGTATCTGGCGCTGGTAGTACTCGCGCAGCTTGACGCGGTTGCGCAGCAGCGCCGCCACTTTGGCTTGCAGCACCAGTGGGTTGAAGGGCTTGCTGACGTAGTCGTCGGCCCCAAGGTCGAAGCCCTCGACCTCGTGCAGGGCCGCGGTGCGGGCCGTGAGCAGCAACAACGGGATGTGGGCCGTTTTGGGGTGCTGCTTGAGCTTGCGGCACAGCTCCAGCCCGTCGCTGCGCGGCATCATCACGTCCGAAATCACGAGGTCGGGCAGGTGGACGAGGGCTTTTTCCCAGCCTTCGAGGCCGTCGGCGGCGGCCGTCACCTCGAAGTCGGGGGCGAAGAGCTGCTGCAGGTACTGGCTTACCTCGTTGTTGTCTTCCACCACCAGCAGGCGCGGCAGGGTCGCCAGGGTCAGTGGCTCGTTGGTGAGGCCCAGCGCGGCGGGGGCAAGCTCGTAAGCGGCTTCGGCAACATCCTGTGGCTCGGCTTCGGGCAGTAGGTCGCCGGGCAGCAGGTGGGCCTGGCCGAAAGGCAGCCGCAACCGAAACGTGGTGCCCGCACCTACCTCGCTTTCTACCTCAACATTGCCCCGGTGGCGCTCGGCAAACTGCCGCACCAGCGAGAGGCCGATGCCCGTGCCCGTCATGCGCAGGGTGTCGGTGTGGGAGGCTTGGTAGTAGGGGTCGAAAATGTGCGCCAGCTCCGCGGCCTGAATTCCCACGCCCGTATCCACCACGGTTATGTCCAGAAAATTGCCCGTCAGCTGGCCATTTTGGAACACGGCCTCGCCGCCGGGGCTGCCCACCACCGTGGCCGCAAGGGTGAGCTGGCCGCCCTCGGGCGTGTACTTCAGGGCATTGGCCAGCAGGTTGGTGAGGATGATTTCCAGCTTGCTGCGGTCGAAGTACAGCAGCACCGGCTCGGCGGGCACATCGAGCGTGTAGATGAGGCGGCGCTCCTCGGCCTTTTGCTGGAACACCTGGAAGATGTCGGCCATGAACTGCACCGCGTTGCCGGAGCTGGCGCGCAGCGGCACGTTGCCCGTTTCCACCTTGCGGAAGTCGAGCAGTTGGTTCACAAGGTCGAGCAGCTTGCGCGTTTGCTTGTGCATGAGCAACACCTTGTCGCGCAGCCCGCTCACGGGTCCGTGCGCCCCAATAATTTCCTCCATCGGCCCGAGTATCAGCGTGAGTGGGGTGCGCAGCTCGTGGCTCACGTTGGTGAAAAAGCTCAGCTTGAGGTGGGTCAATTCCTTCTCCTTTTCGGTCTGAAACTGCTCCAGCTTAAGCCTGTTGCGCAGCGCCTGCTGGGCCATTTCGAAGTGCCGGTACAGGGCCACCGCGCCCAGTAGGGCAGCGGCGTAAAGCAGGTAGGCCCACCACGTTTTGTACCACGGCGCCAGCACCTCAAACGCCATGGTGGCCGGGGTTTTCGCCCACACGCCCTCGCCGTTGTCGGCTTTTACTTGCAGAGTGTAGCGGCCGGGCGGCAGGTTGGTGAAGCTAGCCGTGCGCTGGCCGGGACCGGGGTATACCCATTCCTCGTTGTAGCCCAGCAGGCGGTAGGCGTAACGGTCCTTCTCCGGGTTCGTGTAGTTGAGGGCCACAAAATCCACCGAAAAATCGTTTTCGGCCGGCTTAATCGTGACCGTCTGGGGTTCCGACAACGGACCCGCCAGCACCCGCCGGCCGTTGAAGGGCTGGCCCACGGCCACGGGCTGGTTGGCAATGCGCAGCTCGGTCAGCTGCACCACCGGCGGAAACGGATTGGCCTGAATGGCGGCGGGTTGAAAATACGTAATGCCGTTGATGCCCCCAAAATACAGCGTGCCGTCGGCCGCGCGGGCCGCCGCGCCAATCTTGAACGAGTTGCTTTGCAGGCCGTCGGCCACGTCGTAGCGCAGGTAGCGGCGGGTAGCCGGCGTGAAGCGGTAGAGGCCCGTGCCGCCCACCCACAGGTTGCCCGCGTCGTCGGGCAGCAGGCTTTCCACGTCGGTTTCGGGCAGGTACTGGCTGAAGGACTGCACCGCGTCGCGGCCCCGGGCATCGGTGGTGAGCTGGAGCAGCCCGCCCCCAAGCGTGCCAATCCAGAGCGCGCCCTGCTCGCCCAGCAGCAGCGGCCACACGTAGTTGACGGGCAAGCTGTTGGGCCGGCCAGGCGCGTAGCTGAACTGTTGCAGCAGCTGCACCGAGTCGGCGGTGGGCCGCAGCTTCAGCAGGCCGGCGTCGCGGGTGCTGGCCCAGAGTACGTTGCGCGGGGCATCGTAGAGCAGGTACGTGAAATGGTCGGTGGGCAGGTGCGTCCTGGCTTTGGTGTAGCGGCCCAGCAGCTTGCCGTCGGGGCCTAGGCGCAGCAGGCCCTTTGAAAACGTGGCCACCCAAAGCGTGCCTTGCCCGTCCTGGGCCAGGTGCTCCAGGCTGGTGCTGGTCAGGTCGAAGCCGTCCGAGAGCCGGCGGTAGGTCGTGAACTGCTCGCGGCCGCCGGGCCGGCGCAGGGCCAGCAGGCCGTGGTCGCGGGTGCCAATCCAGAGGGTGCCATCGGCGGCTCGAAAGAGGGTGGCCGCATCCACGCCCCGCACCGTGTCGGCGGGCTGGCTGAAGTAGGTGCGGTAGGCTTGGCTGCTCAAGTCATAGGCCGTCAGGCCGTTGCGCGAGCCAAACCACAGCGTATTGGCCGCTTCTTCCTTGTAAATGGCGTTCACGTAGTTGTTCGCATTGTTCAGCGCCGACTGCCCCGTGAGCTGGTGGCGGAGGCGCCCAAAGGCCCGCTGCCGCAGGTCCACCTTGTTGAGGCCGCCGGCCGATGCGCAGAGCCACATCACCTGGTGGCTGTCTTCGAGCAGCTGGTGCACCCGCTCCGAATTGATGCTGTGGGGCTGCCCGTCGCGGGGCAAAAAGCGGGTGGGCGTGGCCTGCAGCGGCGGCGTGCTGGCGGTTCCGGTCCGGGCCTCCCACACGTACAGGCCCTGGAGCGTACCGGCCCACAGCCGGCCATACGAGTCGAGGTGCAGCGCCTGGATGCGGGAGTAGCGGTGCGGCAGCGCGTGCGGCACCAGCGCCTGGCGGGTGCGCCGGCTGGCGGCCGATACCCAGAACATGGCGTGCTCGGCGCCCACCCACAAATCGCCCCGTCGGTCGAGGTGCAGCGCGCTCACGTGGCTGCCCGCCAGCGGGGTAGGCAACACGGGCCAGCCCGGCACAGTGGCACGCACCAGCACCAGGCCCGCTTCTAACGAGCCCACCCACAGGTTGCCCTCCGCGTCGTGGGCCAGGCCCGAAATGCGGGCCAACGAAGGCCGCCCCGGCGCGGCAGCTGGCAGCTGGCGCAATGCCAACAACTCCCCCTGCGGGCCAAAGCTCAGCACGAAAAGGCCATCCTGGGCGGTGCCCACCCACAGGCGACGCTGGGCATCGGCCACCAGGGCCGTCACGTCGCTTGCCGCCAGTTGCCGGGCGGCCGATTGGGCAGCAGCGGGTAGCGCTTGGCCGTCGAGACGGGTGAAGGCATCGCGGGAAGCATCGTAGAAGCTCAGCCCCGAGCGCTCGGCGCCCGCCCACAGGCGCTGGTCGGGGGCCACCAGCAGGGCCGTGATGCGGTTGCTCGATAGGCCGTTGCGCGGGTTGACGGGCAGCATGTACTGCTTCAGGTCGTAGCCATCGTAGCGGTTCAGGCCCCGGTTGGTGCCTATCCAGATGAAGCCGGCGCGGTCCTGCGCCACGGCCATGGCGTCGCTGTGCGAAAGGCCTTCGTCGACGGAAATGTGCTCAAACCGAAACTCGCTGGGCGCGGCATTCTGCGCCCCGGCGGCCGGCGCCAGCAGCAACGAGGCCCAAGCCCATAGCCCCCCAAAGCGTGATAGTAGCGACACGTGAGTAAGCACTAAGAGCCACCTGAAGCAGCGGCTTCCAATTACTAATCTAAGGTAGAATTAATCGAGAGAGTGGCCCATTGCCAGTTGCATGAAGGAGGCTTTATTCGATTTTGAGGTGCTTTTTGACGGAAAATGAGCCCTTGGGCTGCGCCGGGAGGCGCCTACTTTTGCTTCGTAACACAAGTTCTCGTCTGCACGCGGCATTTATTGGACGTGCCGGGCAGTCTCTACCATGCAGCCTTACCCTTCTCTTCTTGCTCATGCAAAATAAACAGTCCTTCCACCGGTTGCTCCGCCTGCTCGCGGCAGCCGGGTTTGCTGGCAGCCTGGTCGGCTTTGCCGCCCCGGCGCCCGTCGCTAAGCCGAAGCCCACCCCCGGCCGCCCCACCAGCACCAAGCCGGCTCCTGCGCCGCTCCACACCTTTGCCTTGGGTCCCGAGCAGTTTCTGCTCGACGGCAAACCCTTTCAGATGATATCGGGCGAGCTGCACTACCCGCGCATCCCGCGCGAGGCCTGGCGCGCGCGCCTCAAGATGGCCAAGGCCATGGGCCTGAACACCGTGGGCACCTACGTGTTCTGGAACGCGCACGAGCCCCAGCCGGGCCAATACGATTTCAGCGGCAACCACGACGTGGCCGCCTTCGTGAAGATGGCGCAGGAAGAAGGCCTGTGGGTGGTGCTGCGGCCCAGCCCCTACGTGTGCGCCGAGTGGGAATTCGGCGGCTACCCCTACTGGCTGCAGAACGTGCCCGGCCTGAAGGTGCGCAGCCAGGAGCCGCAGTACGTGGCCGCCTACGGCCGCTACCTGCAGGCGGTGGGTAAGCAGCTGGCGCCGTTGCAAGTCAACCACGGCGGGCCGGTGCTTATGGTACAAGTGGAAAACGAGTACGGTTCCTACGGCAGCGACAAAGACTACCTGGCCCTCAACAAAAAGCTATTCGAACAGGCGGGCTTCGACGGGCTGCTCTACACCTGCGACCCCGTGAACGACGTGGCCCGCGGCCACCTGCCCGGCCTGCTGCCCGCCGTGAACGGCACCGACAAGCCCAGCCAAATCCGGCAGCTGGTGCGCGCCAACCATGGCGGCAAAGGCCCGTACTTCGTGGCCGAGTGGTACCCGGCCTGGTTTGACTGGTGGGGCGAGCCGCACCACACCGTGCCCGCCAGCAAGTACACGCCCGGCCTGGATTCGGTGCTCAACGCCGGCATGTCCATCAACATGTACATGTTCCACGGGGGCAGCACCCGGGGCTTCATGAACGGCGCCAACTACAAAGGCGGCACCACCAATTACGAGCCCCAAATCAGCAGCTACGACTACGACGCGCCCCTCGACGAAGCCGGCAACGCCACGCCCAAGTTTCTGGCTTTCCGCCAGGTAATTGCCAAATACCGCCCGGCCAACCAGCCGCTGCCCGCCGTGCCCGCCGCCAAGCCCAGCGCGGCCCTGCCCGCGGTGCAGCTCACCCGCGCCACCCGCCTGGTCGACCAGCTGCCCAAGCCCGTGGCCAGCGCGAAGCCGCTCACCTTCGAGGCGCTGAAACAGGCGTACGGCTTTGTGCTGTACCGCACCACCGTGCCGGGCGGCGGCACCAAGACGCTCAAGGTTCAGGACGTGCGCGACTACGCCGTGGTGCTGGTGAACGGCCAGCGGGTGGGCACCCTCGACCGGCGCCTGAAGCAGGACAGCCTGCGCCTGACCTTGCCGGCCGGGCAAGTGCAGCTCGACATTCTGGTGGAGAACATGGGCCGCATCAACTACGGGGAATACTTGCACCAAAACACCAAAGGCATCACCAAAAGCGTGGCCCTCGACGGGCGTGAACTGAGCAACTGGCGCATGTACGGCTTGCCTTTCGACCAAGCTCCGGCCGCGGCCAAAGCCGCCGCGCCGGGGGCTGGCGGGCCCGTGCTGCGCTCGGCCACCTTCACGGTGAGCACGCCCACCGATACTTACCTCGACCTGCGCGCCTGGGGCAAAGGCAGCGTGTGGGTGAACGGGCACAACCTGGGCCGCTACTGGGGCATCGGCCCGCAGCAAACGCTGTACGTGCCAGCCGAGTGGCTGAAAAAAGGCGCCAACGACATCACGGTGCTCGAACTGCTCAAGCCCCAGCAAACGGCCCTCACTTTCCTCGACCATCCCATCCTGAACGAGTTGCGCGACCCTGCTTCGCTGTAGGCCCCCAGCGAAGGGGGAATAATTGAGCAGGGCGCTGCTTACTAAATCGTTTGCGGGAATACTGGTTGAGTTCGCCTAGCTAAAGTAAGAGCAGAAAAGACAGGTTTCTGTCCCTTTTTTGCCTGAAAAAGTACCCGTGCCGGCTGCTTGCAGCCAGTACTTTTATCTCCTGCCAAGCTGTGCATTCGACGGCCACTTTTGCTGGCCCGTGGTGCCGGGCTCCTCGTCCTGATTTTTCTATTTCCCACCCAGGCAGGCTTCGGCTTGCTGCATACTCCTTTGCTGATGCAAGCAAAATCTATTCTCCTCTGCGGGGCCCTACTGCCGCTGGCGGTGGCTGCTCCGGCCGCAGCCGGCACGGGACCGGCGGCCCGGTCCACGTTCGTGCGGCACGCCGTGGCCGACCGGCCCATCACAGGCACGGTGCTCGATGAAAAAGGCGTCGGAATGCCCGGCGTGACCATCGTGCTGAAAGGCACGACCGTGGGCACGACGACCGACGAACGAGGCGGTTTCTCGCTGGTTGTTCCCGACGGAAGCGCGGGGGCCACGCTGGTAATTTCCTCGGTGGGCTACACCAGCCAGGAAATCGCCGTGGGCGAGCAAACGTCCTTCAGCGTGAAGCTGGCCGTGAGCACCCAGGAGCTGAGCGAGGCCGTGGTCATCGGCTACGGCTCGCAGGAAAAGCGCACCGTGACCAACGCCGTGACCACCGTGCAGGGCGCGGAGCTGGCCAAGCTGACGGTGAGCGACGTGGGCTCGGCCCTGCAAGGCAAAGCGGCGGGCGTGACGGTGGTCGGGGCCGGCTCGGAGCCGGGTTCCACGCCCCAGATTCTCATTCGCGGCATCTCGACCATCAACGGCAACAGCCCGCTTTATGTGGTAGACGGCCTGCCCGTGAATGACATCAACTACCTCAACCCGAAGGACATCGCCACCCTAACGGTGCTCAAGGACGCGGCGTCGGCCGCCATCTACGGCTCGCGGGCCGCCAACGGCGTGGTGCTCATCACCACCAAGGAAGGCTCCCGGAGCGTGCCGGTGATAACCGCGGACGCCACCACGGGCGTGTCGACCCCCACGCGGCTGCCCAACATGGCGTCGGCCAGCGAGTACGCCCGCATCATGAACCTAGCGGCCACTAACTCGGGCCGGCCCGCCGTGTACCCCGACCCCAGCTCGTTTACCCAAACCACCGACTGGTGGAAGGAAATTGCCCAGCGTGGCATCACCCAAAACTACTCGCTGGGCCTATCGGGCGGCTCCGACAAGGTGGTGTATTCGACCGGCGTGAGCTACTTCAAGGAGCGGGGGCTGGTGCGCGGCACCGACTTCGACCGCCTCTCGCTGCGCCTCAAAACGCAGTACCAAGCCGCCAAGCACCTCAAAGTGGGGCAGGACCTGAACCTGTCGATGACCAACCAGAACTACCTCAACAACGGGGCCCTGTTTCGGGATGCGTTCAACAACGACCCCATCACCGTGCCCCGCGCGCCGGGAACTTCGGGCAACCCGTACGACTATTACGGCGCCTCGCCCACGGACATTGGCAACCCGCTGGCCGTGGTGGAGCGCAACGACGACCGTCGCAACCAGTACTTCCTGGTGGGCACCGTGTACGCCAACTACGAGTTCATTCCCGGCCTGATTGCGGAAACGCGCTTCGGCACCAACACCAATTTCTACGAGCGCGACGCGTTTTCGCCTTTCTACACCATTGACGCCAACGAGCGCAGCCAGGTGAACACCGTGACCCGGCAGCACGACCTGAACATCTACTGGAACAACACCAACACGCTGACTTACAGCAAGACGCTGGGCGAGCACAACTTCACGGCCCTGGCCGCCGTGACGCTGGAGAAATTCAACCGGCGCACCCAAAACGCCTCGGGCCAAAACATCCCGAGCAACGACCCCAGCCTGCGCTACCTCGACGCGGCCACGGCCAACTACAACGCCACCGGCAACAACTTTTCCAACACCATTGCCTCGCTCATCGGGCGCGTGACCTACGATTTCAAGGGCCGCTACTTGCTCTCGGCCAGCGTGCGCCGCGACGGCGCCTCGGTGTTTCCGAGCAGCAACCGCTGGGGCACGTTCCCGTCGCTGTCGGCCGGCTGGCTGATTTCGGACGAGGAATTCCTGAAGTCGTTCGAGCCCATGAACTTCCTGAAGCTGCGCGCCAGCTGGGGCCGCGTGGGCAACCAGAACATCAGCAGCCTGACCAACGCCGCCTACACTGGCACCTTTGCCAAAACCTACTACGTGACCGGCGACGACCGCACGGCGCAGGTGGCCGTCATCCAGAGCAACGTGCCCAACCCCGACGTGAAATGGGAAACGGTGGAAGACTACGACCTCGGGGTTGATTTCGGCTTTTTCCAGAACAAGCTGACTGCCACGGTCGACGTGTTCCGCCGCAACACCACCGACATGCTCATGTTCCAGGCCATTCCGGGCCACGCCGGCTACGGCTACACCAGCCCGGTGACCAACATCGGGAGCATGAAAACCAACGGTTTGGACTTCACGGTGGGCTACAACGAGAAAGCCGGCGACTTCACCTACGGCCTGAGCGTGAACGCCACCCGCGCCATCAGCAAGGTAGATAAACTGGCCAACGGCCAGGCCCTGTTCTCGGGCAACACCCCGATTTTCGGCCGGCCCTCCCGGACCGAGGAGGACGGCTTCGTGGGCGCCTTCTACGGCTACCAGACCGAAGGCCTCTTCCAGAGCGCCGACGAGGTGGCCGGCTACCGCAGCGCCGACGGCAAAGTCATTCAACCCAACGCGGTGGCCGGCGACTTCAAGTTCTCGGACCTGAACGGCGACGGCGTGATTGACGCCAAAGACCAGAAGTTCATCGGCAACCCCACCCCGGACCTGACCTTCGGCGTGAACCTGACCACCGGCTACAAGGGCTTCGACCTGCAGGCCTCGCTGGTGGGCAGCCTGGGCAACGACCTGGTGAACGCCAGCAAGGGCTGGTGGTACTCGGGCAGCTACAACTACAACAAAATCGCGGGCCTCGAAAACCTGGCCTGGCGCGGCGCCGGCACGTCGAACGAAGTGCCCCGCATCACGGCCAACGACAACAACCAGAACCTGACGCGCTTTTCCAACTTCTACGTGGAAGACGGCTCCTACGCCCGCCTGCGCAACCTGCAGCTCGGCTACACCTTCGGCAAAAACGTGGCCAGCGCCCTGCGCATGAGCAGCCTGCGCCTCTACGTGAGCGGCCAGAACCTGTTCACCTTCACCGACTACAGCGGCCTCGACCCCGAAATCGGCTACGGCCGCGCCTACACGCCCACAACGGACGGGCCGTCGGCCCTGAACCGGGGCGTGGACCTAGGCAACTACCCCACCACCCGCACCTACCTGGTGGGCGCCAACATCTCCTTCTAATTCATCCCACCCGCCGCAGTCATGAAAAAGTCACACCTGATTTTCACCCTGGCGCTGGGCCTGAGCCTGGGCCTGCAGTCGTGCAAGGATTTCCTCGACGAGCCGCCCCAAGGGCAGCAAACCACCGACAACTACTACACCAACGCCGACGAGTGCAAGGCGGCCGTGATGGGCTGCTACGCCCTGGCCGACCAGTCCGATTGGTGGCAGATTGACCGCACCCGCATGTTCGGCGACGCCGGTTCGGACGATGCCTGGAAGGGCAACGCCATTGCCGGCGACCAGCGCGAGTTCGGCGACTTCGCCCGCTTCTTCTGGCTGCCGAACAACGAGTGGTTCGACAACCGCTACACCCACATCTACCAGTCCATCGGCAACTGCAACGCCGCGCTGGTCGGCATCGAGAAGGCGCCCATCGACGCTGCCCTCAAGCAGCAGCTCCTCGGCGAAACCAAGTTCATTCGGGCCTACAACTACTTCGAGCTGGTGAAGGGCTACGGCGGCGTGCCGCTGGTGCTCAAGCCGGTGTCGCCCAGCGAGTCGGTAGCCATCCCGCGCGCCTCGGCCGCGGAGTGCTACGCCCAGATTATTCAGGACCTGAAGGACGCCGCCGCCGCGCTGCCCGAGAAAAACGCCCGCATTCCGGGTGACAAGGGCCGCGCCACCAAAGGGGCCGCCAACGCCTACCTGGCCAAGGCCTACCTCTACACCGAGCAGTGGGCCCCGGCCCAGCAGGCCGCCGAGCTGGTCATCGGCTCGAACCAGTACAACCTGAGCGGGGAGTTCAGCAACATCTGGAACGTGAACAACCCCAACGGCCCGGAGTCCATCTTCGAGCTGAACTACAACGCCGACCAAACCTTCAACCTGGGCACCTACCTGACGGTGGTGATGCGCAGCCGCTCCGACGGCGGCTGGGGCTTCAACACGCCCACCAGCAACCTGGAGCAAGCCTTTGTGCGCGAAAACGACCCGCGGCTGAAGTGGACCATCATCAAGCAGGGCGACAACGTGGGGCCCAAAACGGCCAGCTTCGACTACTCGAGCTACGACACCAAGCTCTCGGAGAACGAGTCGGGCCGCATCAGCCGCAAGATGTTCCTGCCCCTGGCCGACCGCCCCGCCAACGAGGGCAACCACTCGCCCCTCAACCGCATCGAGCTGCGCTACGCCGACCTGCTGCTCATCCACGCCGAAGCCTCGTCCAAGCTCGGCCAGGATGCGAAAGCACTTGCTTCGCTCAACCTGGTGCGGGCCCGCGCCAACCGCCTGCAGCCCGGCACAGTACCGCCGCGCGCTTCCAGCGGCGCGCAGCTGCTCAGCGACATCTGGCTGGAGCGCCGCCTGGAGTTGGCCATGGAAGGCCACCGCTACTACGACCTCGTGCGCCAAAAGCGCCTGGTGGCCGTGATGCAGGCCTTCAACGCCTCCCAGCTCACCAGCACCGACCCCTATGACAAGGGCAAGGTGAAGGACCAGATTTCGGACAAGAACAACCTGTTCCCGATTCCGACCAACCAGATTCAGCTTTCGGGCGGCACGGTGACGCAAAACCCGGGGTATTAGTTGGAAAGGAGTTAAAAGAGAAGAGTTAAAACGCCATGCAATTCAGGAGCTACATGGCGTTTTAACTCTTCTCTTTTAACTCCTTTCCACGCCCCGCCAATTGCCTTGCCAGGTGGTTTGGCGGGGCGTTTTTCATTGACGCATTTACTCATGATATTCACAAAACGTATTGCCCTACAACTAGCCGCGTGCTGGGTTTTGGCCGCCACGCTGCTGGCCGCCGGTGGCGCCCGCGGCCAGGCGGCCCCCGCGCCCGTCACGGTGCGCATCGACGCCGCCAAAACTCACCAGACCATTGCCAACTTCGCCGCCTCCGACGCCTGGGCCTGCCAGTTTGTGGGCAACTGGCCCGCCGCCAAGAAGGAAGCCATTGCCGACCTGCTGTTCAGCACCGAGGCCGGCCCCGGCGGGCAGCCCAAGGGCATTGGCCTGTCGATGTGGCGCTTCAACGTGGGGGCGGGCAGCGCCGAGCAGGGCGACGCCAGCGGCATCAAAGACGAGTGGCGGCGCGCCGAGTCGTTCCTGACCCCGGCCGGCACCTACGACTGGACCCGGCAGGCCGGGCAGCGCTGGTTTCTGGAAGCGGCCCGGAAGCGGGGCGTGCCGCAATTCCTCGCCTTTCTGAACAGCCCGCCCGTGTCGCTCACCCGCAACGGCAAGGCCTTCGCCAGCGCCAAGCAGCCCAACCTGGCGCCCGAGCGCTACGCTGCTCTGGCCGACTACTGCGCCCGCGTGGTGGAAGGCGTGCGCAAGAGCACGGGCGTCGCCTTCGACTACTTCAGCCCCGTCAACGAGCCGCAGTGGGACTGGAGCGACGGCGGCCAGGAAGGCTCGCCTTTCCTGAACGACGAAATTGCGGGCATCACCAAAGCCCTGAGCACAAGCCTGGTGGCCAGCAAGCTGCCCACTCAGATTGTGGTGGCCGAAGCCGGCAAGCTCGACTACCTCTTCACCACCGCCGACAAGCCCGGCCGGGGCGACCAGATTAGCGCCTTCTTCGCCGATGCCGCCGCACCAACTTACCTGGGCAGCACTCCCCGGGTGGCCCGCGTCATCGCGGGGCACAGCTACTTCACCACCTCGCCACAAGCCCAGGCCGTGGCCACCCGCCAGCAGCTAGCGGCCCGCGTGGCCGCCGTGCCCAAGCTGAGCTACTGGCAGTCAGAGTACTGCATACTGGGGGATAACGGGGGCGAAATAAACGGGGGGCGGCGCGACCTCGGCATGGCCCCGGCCTTGTACGTGGCCCGCGCCATCCACAACGACCTGGCGGTGGCCAACGCCACGGCCTGGCAGTGGTGGCTGGCCGTGTCGGCCTACAACTACAAGGACGGCCTGGTGTATGTCGACAAAAACAAGACCGACGGCAACTTCTACGCCAGCAAAATGCTGTGGGCGCTGGGCAACTACAGCCGCTTCGTGCGCCCCGGCGCCGTGCGCGTCGCCGCCGAGTTTGCCGCCGCCCCGGCCGGCGCCACTCCGCTGCTGGTGTCGGCCTACCGCAGCGCCAACGGCAAGCAGCTGGTGACGGTCATCATCAATGAAGCCGCTGCTCCTGCGGACCTGCGCCTGGAGCTGGCCGGCCGCCGTCTAGGCGCCACGCAGTCCTTTACCACGTCGGATACCGGCGACTTGAAGCCCGCGGCAGCCGTGGCGGCGGGCCAGGTGCTGCAAGTTGCGCCGCGCTCCGTGACC
The DNA here is from genome assembly GCF_036388155.1 of Hymenobacter sp. Lineage (NCBI taxonomy): Bacteria > Pseudomonadati > Bacteroidota > Cytophagia > Cytophagales > Hymenobacteraceae > Hymenobacter > Hymenobacter sp. The sequence goes on from NZ_DASVSI010000137.1 coordinate 33,240, forward strand.
ACGCTGGTGAGCGAGCTGCGCTAAACTTCCCACGAATGCCTTAATCCCACCCTATGAAAATAAACGTTCGCCTTCTCATTCTTTTAACGGGCTGCTTGTTGCTTGGCAACCGCCTGGCCCACGCGCAGCGCCAGCAAATGCTCTTCAACAGCGACTGGAAATTTCACCTCGGCGACGTGCCCGGCAGCGAGCAGCCCGGCGCCGCCGACAAAGACTGGCGCACCCTCGACCTGCCGCACGACTGGAGCATCGAAGGGCCTTACAGCGAGCAGCTGGCCAGCGCCACGGCCTTTCTGCCGGGCGGCTTGGGCTGGTACCGCAAGACGTTTACCACGCCCGCCGGCTTTCGCAACAAGAAGGTGTTCGTGTACTTTGATGGCGTGTATAAGAACAGCGAAGTGTGGCTGAATGGGCATTCGCTGGGCAAGCGCCCCAGCGGCTTTGCCTCCTTCCAGTACGAGCTGACGCCCCACCTGAACGCCACCGGGCCCAACGTGCTGGCCGTGAAAGTCGACCATCCCCAATCGGCCGACTCGCGCTGGTACACGGGCTCGGGCATCTACCGCAACGTGTATTTGCTGGCCACCGCGCCGGTGCACATCCGGCCGTGGGGCGTGGCCTTCACCACGCCCACGGTGAGCGCCAGCGCCGCCACGGGCCGGGTGGCGGTTAGCTTCACCAATGCCTCGGCCAGCGCTGCGTCCGTCACCGTGACCAGCACCTTGCTCAATGCCAAAGGCCAAACCGTGGCCACGGCCAAGCAAACCGTGCCCGCCAAGCCCGGCACCGATGCCACCGCCAACCTGACCCTGCCTATCAAGCAGCCCGCGCTGTGGTCTGCCGACCACCCGAACCTGTACCGGCTGCGCACCACCCTGGCCGTAGCGGGCCAGCCCGTTGATGAAGTGAGCGAGGAAGTGGGCGTGCGCAGCATCCGCTTCGATGCCAACAAGGGCTTTTTCCTGAACGGCGAAAACATGAAGCTCAAGGGCCTGTGCATCCACGACGATGCGGGCGCCCTGGGCGTGGCCGTGCCGCCCGAAGTGTGGGAGCGCCGCCTGAAAAAGCTCAAAGAAGTGGGCTGCAACTCGCTGCGCATGAGCCACAACCCCCACGCCGACTACCTCTACCAACTCTGCGACCGCCTGGGCTTTATGGTGATGGACGAGGCTTTCGACGAATGGGAGCACGGCAAAAACAAGTGGGTGGCCGGCTGGAACGTGGGCACGCCCGCGCAGTTTGGCCCGCACGAGTACTTTAAGGAGTGGGGCGAGCGCGACCTGCGCGACATGGTGCTGCGCAACCGCAACCGCCCCAGCATCATCCTGTGGAGCATTGGCAACGAAATCGACTACCCCAACGACCCCTATTCCCACGAGGTGCTGAACACCGGCCGCAACCCCCAGATTTACGGCAAGGGCTACCTGCCCGACCACCCGCCCGCCAGTGAAATGGGCCCCATCGCCAAGCGCCTGGTGGCCGTGGCCAAGCAGGCCGACCGCTCGCGGCCCATCACGGCGGCGCTGGCCGGCGTGGTGATGTCCAACTTCACCGACTACCCTGCCGCGCTCGACGTGGTGGGCTACAACTACCTGGAGTTTCGCTACCCCGAAGACCACCAGAAGTACCCCAACCGCGTTATCTACGGCAGCGAAAACGGCATGGCCCGCGACGCCTGGGCGGCCGTCGATACCAACGCCTACGTCTCGGCCCAGTACTTGTGGACGGGCATCGACTACCTTGGGGAAGCCCGCCGCTGGCCGCAGCGCGCCAACGGCGCGGGCCTGCTCGACATGGCCGGTTTCCCCAAGGCCGAGTTCTACCTCCGCAAAAGCCTCTGGACCAGCGCCCCCATGCTCTACCTGGCGGCCGCCGAAGTGCCCGCCGCCGGCGCCACGCCCGACCGGCGCCAGCGCGGCACCGCCTCCTGGAACTGGCCCGCCGCCAGCCAGGTCCGCGTCACCGCCTACACCACCAACGAAGCCACCGAGCTCTTCCTCAACGGGCAGTCGCTGGGCCGGAAAACCGGCCGCCAGCCCAGCTGGGACGTGGCTTACGCCGCCGGCGAGCTGTCGGCCAAGGGCTACCGCAAGGACAAGGTGGTGAACGAGACGAAGCTGCAAACGGCCGGCGCGCCCGCCGCCATTCAGCTGACACCCGACCGCCGCACCCTGCCCGCCAACACCCGCGGCCTCGCCCAGCTGGCCGTCGCCGTCGTGGACGCCGCCGGCTGCCCCGTGCCCACTGCCACCGACGAAATCACGGTGGCCCTCACCGGCCCGGCCCGCCTGCTGGGCATCGAAAACGGCGACCTGGCCAACCACGATAACCCCACCACGCCCCGGCACCGCGCCCACCAGGGCCGGCTGCTGGTGTACGTGCAGCCCACCGGCGCCGGCCCCATCGGTGTCACGCTCACGGCCCCGGGGCTGCGCGCCGCCAGCGCCCAGCTGCAGGCCCAATAGGGCTGGTAGGATGCGGATGGGTATGAATTAGCCTTCCTTCTAGGTACAAACAAGTGCAGATGAAAAGAATAAGTCACACCAAAGCGCCGAGGAGAATCACTTCAGCAGAACTTTCGGAGAATGACAAAGCCGGCGGTGGTGGAGGAAAAACTGCTGTTGCACTGTGGTCTCAAGCCCACCAGGCACGCACTCCCACCGCTCCTCCTTCGGCAGCAACGCCTTAGTGAGTAACACCCTTTGGTTAACGCAAAGGGCCGAAAAGCAAAAGCAAGAGAAGTAATAGATTGAAAGTATCCTGCCACAGGGCTGGACCCCCGAACGGCTAATTCTAGTTGGTGCGGAGGCGTTCTTGCTCCTCCCGCACCAACTGCCGCAGCTCCTCTTCCGACGGCAGGTTCACCTGGTATTTGCTCACGAACACTTGCTCGGCCATGCCGGTGGTGGCATAGCGCACGAGCGTGCCGTTCTTCTGCGCGCACAGAATGAGCCCCACCGGCGGGTTGTCGCCTGCGGTCATCTCCTGCTCCCGGTAGTAGTTCAAGTACACGTTCATCTGCCCCGCGTCGGCGTGGCTGAACGCTCCAATCTTGAGGTCCACCAGCACGTGGCACTTCAAGATGCGGTGGTAAAACACCAAGTCGATGAAGTAGTGTTCGTTGTCGAAGGTGATGCGTTTTTGCCGAGTCTCGAAGCAGAACCCCCGCCCCAGCTCCACCAGAAACGTCTGCAAGTGGGCAATGATGGCCGTCTTCAAGTCGCTCTCGCTGTAGCGGGCCCGTTCCTCCAGCCCGAGAAACTCCAACACGTAGGGTTTTTCACCACGTCGGCCGCCGCCAGCGGCTGGGCACCGGCGTGGCCGGCCAATACCGCCGCCTTGTCGGCGGAGAGCCCCGTGCGCTCGTATAGCGCCCGCCGACTCAATGGCCCGCTTCAACTCCCGCACCGACCAGCTGTTTTTCACCGCGTGCACTTCGTAAAACGCCCGCTGCAACGGCTGGTCCAGCGCCAGCAACTCCAAAAAATGCGAGAAGCTCAGCCGGTTCAGCAGCAACTCCGGGGCCAGGCCCGGCAGGGCGTGTGGGTCGCTCCCCGGCCCGGGCGCGGCCGTTGGGAAAGGCGTCGACGCGCCCAATAAACCGGTTCGTTGCAATTCCGCAGACACGGTCTGCAAAATCAAGGGATAGGCCCGGTAAAACTCGCGGCACTGGTACAGCCGCCGTTCCGCGAGCCCTTTGACGCCGTTAAGTTGCCGCGCCAGCTCGGGCAGCAGTCGCTCGCCGTACTCGGCCCGGTCGCTGCCGCCCTGCTCGTACTCAGCAATATGCTAGCCGATGAGCCAGTTGCGCACCGTCAGCCAATGGTTTACCTGTTGGGCCGCCGCCCGCTGCGTGTGGGCGTGCAGCTGCCCAATCTGTTCAGCCAGCCGCGAAAGCGTAGTTTCTTTCATCGGGGCCAAGTTACGCTGGTCCAGTGAGTGTGCCGCGTGCGCGGCTACTCCTTTTCGTGGCTGCGGCCGCTCACCTACCGGGCGCTTCTACCTTTGCGGTCCGCCTTGCCTTCCCGCTCATGCTGCCGCGCACCGTTTTTTACTGGCTCACCAGTTTTGGCTGCGCCGCGGCCGGCTACGGCTTGCTGTGGGTGCTGCTGCCGGGACACCACGTATTTGGGGCGCCGTACCGGATGTTTCGGTACCACGACGCGCACCCGCTGGCCTACGTGGCGTTGTGTTGCGGGTGCTTCGGCCCGCTGGCGGCGGTTGCCACCGACGCTTTTCGCCGGCGCGGCCGGTGGGGACGGCTGGGCGTGGTGGGGGCGGTAGCCCTGGCCACCGTGGGGCTGAGTTCGCCGCTGGGAGGCATGTTGTGGCATTGGCACGACATGCAGGCCGGCTATTTCCCGGCCGACTGGCAACGGCAACTCTTGGCCGGTGCCTGGGAGGGCCTGACCACGGGCTGGCTCATCGTGCTGCTGTCCGTGCCCTACAACGTGCTGGGCGTGCTCGTGTGCTATGGGCTACTGGCGTTGGGAAACGAGCGGTTTCCGGCCATTAACCGCGAGGGCAGCCCGCGTTGAGGCCTCAAAGCGGAAAGGCACCGCTTCTTCTCAATACGCCAAGTGGAGCGTGGGCTGAGTACTAGGATACTTCGCACACCCCGGTTGCGCGTGGACTTAATGAAACAACCAATCCACCGCCGGTTAGCCACGGCCTAACGGCTGCTCAGCACCGCCTGAAATTCATCCTTTATGCGGTTTTGCTCCTGCCGCAGGAATGGGGTGGCCGGGGTGCCGGCGGGCGGTTGGGGCAGCCGGTGAACCAGCCGGCCTTGGGCGAAGTAGCTGCGCTGCTCGTCCACTTCCGAGGAGTCGAAAGCAAAGGCCTCCGTGTCGTGGGCCGCTTGCATAGCGGCCGAGTCGTAGTACATGGGCCGGTTGTAGCGGTACGATTTTTCCAGCACAAACGAAGGCTGGCCGCTCAGCAAATAGTACTGCACCCGCCGCTGGCCCATTTCGCCGTAATGTCGGGCCTCTATTTTTTCCAGCCGTCCATTGGCGTAATAAAAGGTGGCTTCGCCGCCCTCGCCCGGCTCGTCGAGGCTGCGGTTGACCGTCGACGACCATTGCCGGATGGCGTTGATGCGCCGGAAGTTGGCCCGTATCGGCCCCAGCGGGTCCGTCAGTCCGCGGTCACCGGCCGCGGGAACGGCGACCGGCGGCAACGGCTTCGGTTTTTGGGCGCGAGCTGGGGCGGGGCGTCCACTGGCCAGTGGACGAGAACGGTCAGCGTCGCAGCTCCCGAGGGCAGCGAGTAGCGCCAGTACCACGAAGAGGTTTATGTTGAGTGACATCGAGCAAACGGATTGTACTGTGTAGACTACGGCGGCGGCCAAGCAAACTAACGGCTGAACAACACAGCAGTTAACCAAGCGATGCGGCGCTTGTCTTTCGCCAAAAGCCAGCCTTTTCGACGGGTTGCGTTGCGCCAGCCGCTGGTACGGTGCGCCCCCTCTTCACCGGTGGGCTCTAGGTCGGCGACGGCGGGCTGCCAACACAGGCGCGGGCCTGCCACGATGCTGGGCCAGCCCCTCATTTTGGGGTTTATATTTGATGCATTGTTTATATCCAAATACTTAGTCATTCAAACACGGCAGATATTCTAACCAATGCTGCCTCCAAGCGTAAGCAGGTCGGTAGTTCTCTTCTTTCGCTTTTTACCCTTCCGGCTGTTTTTATGAAAAAACAACTTCTTACGCTGGCCCTGCTAGCAGGCGCTTATTCGACCGCTCAGGCCCAAATTAAACTCAACCCCGGCAGCCTCGGCGCGGGGCTGAAAGCGGCCAAAGCCGCCACCCTCAGCGACCAGCAGGTGGTGGACTACACCAAGGAATACGTGGCCTGGAGCGACGCCAACAACCCCGTGGCCCCCGCCGCCCACCCGCTGGCGCAGCGCCTGCAGAAGCTGGTGGCCGGCCTGGGCACCTACGACGGCATGACCATGAACTACAAGGTGTACCTGGTGAAGGACGTGAACGCCTTTGCCTGCGCCGACGGCAGCGTGCGCGTGTTCGCCGGCCTGCTGGAGCTGATGAACGACCAGGAGGTGCTCGGCGTCATCGGCCACGAAATTGGCCACGTCAAGCACAAAGACTCGCGCGATGCCATGCGCACGGCCCTGCTCACCTCGGCCCTGAAGGAAGGGGCGGCGTCGCAGGGCGGCGCGGCCGCCACGCTCAGCAACTCGCAGCTGGGCGACGTGGGGCAGGCACTGGCCAACGCCTCGTTTTCGCGGGCGCAGGAAAGCAGCGCCGACGGCTACGGCTACGAGCTGCTCAAGGCCCAAAAGGTAAACCCTTGGTACATGGCGTCGGCCTTCGGCAAGCTCCAAGCGCTGTCCGACGGGGCGAAAGCCTCGAAGAGCGCCCAGCTGTTTTCCTCCCACCCCGACGCGGAAAAGCGCATGGCCGTGGTGAGCGAGCGGGCTCAGAAAGACGGTTTTGCCAAGCCCGCAGCGGATAAATAACGCGTCCGCGGACGCGGGCTGCGATGGTCAAAGAACGCCGGCAACCCAGGTTGTCAGCGGGTTGCGGTATTTGCTGGATACGGCAAATACCGCAACCCGACCACGTGTTCAGCCGCTTACTTTCCCTCGGCCGACATTGAGTTGTGCAACAAAAGCATCGGCGACTGGGGCTTCACCGAGAGCCCCGGGTTGCTGTGCTTTGGCAGCCAGTGCAGCCCTACCCCGGCATTGAAATAATTGGTGTGGTTTTCAGCTAAAATGCGGCTTTTCTCGCTCCTCAAAAACGGGCGCGGGTGAAGTCAGCGTCCTCACCACTTGAAAGACTCGTTCTACGACAATGAATAAGCACTAGGCAAGGTGCTATTGAAGCTGTCAGGAAGTCTTCTCCGCCCGGTCCGACGCCGTGGGCGCCCGCCCTGTTGCCGCGAGAACGGGTACACAAACGACCAGCGCCCGAGAACCGGTCCGACGCCGTAGGCATCGGACCGGCAAACACCACACTCCCGAAATAGCTTCATGAACCAACCTACATGTCGGCTAATTATCTGCTTGTAACGCTCAATTTGGTCTGCGGAATACTAGCCGCTCGGCCGGCCGGGGGGCAGGCTGCGCCGGCCTTTGCAAAGTATCCGGCAGGAGCCCGGTACGCGGGGCCGGGTGCAGCGCCTCGGTTGCGACCGGGCACGGCGGCCTGGTATTTTCGTACGCGCATCCGGGAAGCGGCCGTACAGCCGCCCAATTTTGCGGGGCACTACGTGCTGGCCACGTGGGGCTGCGGCACAGAGTGCGTCAGCTACGTCATCATCAACGCCAAAACCGGCGCCGTTTATTTTGATAATCGGACGGTTTGCTGCTGGGGCACGGCCGTGCCCGATGATTTTGAGCCGGTTCGCGGGCAGCTCGACAGCCGCTTGCTTGTCTGCACGGGCCAGCTTAACGAGGAAGGACCTAACAAAGCCCATCGTTACCTCTTCACCCAAGGGAAGCTGGTGGCCCTGCCGTAGCCAGCCCGTTCTGTTTTCCATCTGCGGGCGCGAAAATATTCTCTGCCGGCGCCCTTACCGCGCGTGGCGGCTGAAAAGCTGCGGGCACTAGAGCGGCACTCTGGCGAAGTCCACCTTCGCCCTGGGCGGGACTTTCTACCTCGTCATCGAAGCCAGCAACTGCCGAGTTCACCCCGAAGCTGTTTACGAAGTTATTTAGCTGCTGTAGAAACGCATAGTTGCGTCTCGTAGTTAGCGCCATTTGGGTATGGTTCGTTCAACGATGAGACGCAACTATGCGTCTCTACGCTGTTCGGCCGGTCCTCAAAACAGCTTTACCAACTACTACCAGCCCGGCAAATGGCTTACCTGTTGAATGACCCTGGCGGGTGCGATTGACTTAGTGCGGTGCTAGGGCAGGCTGCTAGGCCGGAGCAGCGTTTGGAAGAAGGTTGCGTCCGCTTTCGGCTCACCCGGCGAAATTGCCGGCGTGCTTCAGCGGGAAGCTCAGCCACAGCCCGGCCACAAACAAGCCCAGCCCCGCAAAGGCGGGGGCCAGGTGGCCAACATCTGTGTAGCCGATGAGCGGGTGCACGCCAATGGCCGTGGCAAAGCCCACGCCGCCTGCCAACGCCAGCACCTGCCACAGGCCGCGGCTGGGGGCCCCGCACCACACGCAACCAACCAGCGCCAACCCGCAGCTGGCCAGCGCCCCACCAAAGCCGGCCCGGTCGTGCGCAATGAGTGGCACCAAGCGCGGGCTGAGGGTCATGAGTTGTTTAACCGTCAGGTTCATGTACTGCAAATCCTGCGGCACAAACACCCGCGTCGCGCCCACCACGACGTTGACAAAGCCGGCCAGCAACATGCCGAACCCGGCAACGAGCAGACAAGCCCGACCAATGCCGGCCCGCGAACCCCAGGCCTCCGCCACGGAAGGGCGCAGCACGCTGCGCAGGTGCCGCGAGCCGCGCAGGTGCGGAAACGACCGCGCCAGCTCCAGCCCGAACACGGGCAGCAGCAGGGCCGTGGCCGTGCCGTGCCACACGTCGAAATAGCCGAAGCCCAAGTACGCCAAGAAGCTGCTGAAGCCCAACACGCCGCTGCCCACCAGCACCCACCACGCCCAGGCCTGGCCCTGCCGCAGGGGAAATTCGGCCAGCCACATGTAGAGCAGGCCAGTGGCGATGACGGCCCCGCCGAAAGCGGCCCGGTCGTGAAACATGAAGTGCAGAATGCGGCCGTCGTTGGCCCCGCAGATTTGGCTGGCCACCGCGCCCAGATACGCCACGTCGTGCGGCAGCAATTGGCGCATCGCGGCCAGAAACAGGGCAAACCCACCGCTTAGCGTCAGGCTCATCCCCACCAGCGTGAGTAGGCGCCGGCCATTGCCCGCCAGCGCGGCGACCAGGCTTTGCGGTTCGGCGGTGGGCGGTTCGGGTAGGGGCATGAACGAGAAGGCTAAAATCCTAGCTTGGTCGGTTCCACGCCTTGCTGCGCAAAATAGGGGTCGAGGCGCTTGGCGAGCTCGGGCCAGCGGTGGTGCGGAATGGCCGGGTACAGGTGGTGTTCGAGGTGGTAGAGGTGCTCGGCGGCAATCAACGAAGCCATCCGCCCCCAGAACAAGCGCGTCTGCAACAGCACGTTCTGCTCGCGCGGCCGGTGGGGCAGGTACGAAGTCATAAGCGGCAGCACCCAGCTACCCAGCGTCATCAGCCCCGCGTAGATGAGCAGCACCGGGTGGCCGGCCAGCGCCAGCCCAACGGCCAAAACGATTATGAACAAACAGGCCAAGCCCTCCACGCGCACCCAACGCTTGTCGCCCCGCTCCTGCCGCAGGGCCCAGAAATACAGCTTAAAATTGTAGGTAATGCCCTCGCGCAACGCCCCCAGCAGCGACATGCCGGCCGCTGCTCCTTCGATGTCGTCAGGGGCGGGGTAGCGGGCGTGGTGGTGCAGGTGTGCCAGCCGGTAGGCGTGGCCGCTGCGCAAGGCCAGCAGCTCAATCACGCTCAAAAAGAAGTCGTTGACGGGCTTGCGCAAGCCCAGGTTGGCGTGCACCAGGTCGTGCGACGTCGAGCCGTAGGTGAGAAAGCTCAGGGCCATGAGCAACAGCACGGCCGGTACCCACCAGCCCAGCGCGGCGAACCCGAAATAGCCGGCCGCGCAGCCGAAAGGCAACGCCAGGGTCAGGGCCCGCTGCCCGTTCGTAATCGGCACCAGGTCGGCGAAATGCCGCGCGGGCGGCAGGCCGGCACTACTGGCAGTAGCATGATGGTGAGGCATAGCGGTTGTAGGTTTCGGGCTGGGGCGGAGGCGGTAAGTTACAGCCCGCTGCTCATTGTTGATAAAGCCACCAGGCCTCATCATTTAACAGGAGATTAGCACGAGCCAACGCGTGCTTAGAGGATGTTTGCGAATTTAATTCGTCAGCCCCGCGCGCCCCGCCGACGAGGAGTGGTCAACGGAGCTGGCGCGCCCGGCCCAGCTGACAGCAGGAGCTCGTGGTGCCCTCCAAGAAGTTGACCACGGACCCAGGGGACACGATGAGCTAAAAGGATGGCCTCAAGAAGTGGTGGTACAGTAAACACTGGCCTCCTAGCACACAACTCACGAACTACTTACTAGGCGCCGGGTTTGCGCCAGGAGGGGGCATGAGGGCACTGCCCACGACAGTGGAGTGAGCAGGCACTTGGGCACCGATTGGCTGGGCCGCGCCGCCCGGCAGGACGACTTCCGGGCCAACCCCGACCTGCCGGCGGCTTGGCATAAATCCGGGGCGAGCCCACACAGTGGCCAACAACTCGGCCACGTGCCTGATGAGCAACATGATGCCCCCGGCCCCGCGCAACAACCGGAAGACGTGAGCCAACCCGGAAAACTACTGCCGCAAGCTGGTCGGCCAAGGCAAAAAATGTGCGTCGTGTGCCGGCCCCTACGGCCGCACCGCAAGGGTGCGACCGACCGGCTACCACGAAAAGGAGCGCCTTGTTTGTGCCGCCCAGCGGCTAAGCAAAAGCCCCGCCGGGTGGGGCGGGGCGTTGGGCTATTTCTTGTCTTGCTTGAGGTAGGCCGTGAGCAAGTACTCTGGCTTGGTGTCGTTCGCTATTCCTCTGTCAAAGGCCAGCCGGTACGATTGCTGCCGGCCCGTGGCCCCGTTTTCGCGCAGGTTCAAGGTCAGATAGTTGTCCTCCGTCGTGGCCAGGTTCCAGCTACCGCCGTTGACCGTGATTTCGTAGTTGTTTTTCACGGCCGTGCTCTGGCCCGAGGCAATGTTGGTCACGTTGGCTTTGAAAATGCGCCGGTTCCAGGGGTGGTCCAGGCCGACGATTTCGATGAGCGCCTGCTTGTTCTCGCGCTTGCCGACCCGCACGATGGTGACGAGCAGGTTCTTGTCGCCGGAGTAGGCCTCGGCTTGCTCGCCGACTTCCGGCCGGGCCGGCGCCGCCGCGGTGGCTTTCTGGGCATGCGTGGTCGTGGCCGAAGCCAAGGAAAGGAGGGCGGCGAACCCAATGCCGGCGCAGGCCTTGAAGGTCTTGTTCATGTGCTAGTTGAAGGGGTGAAAGAGTGAAAAGCTCAGCAGTATTTTCCATACGGGCGGCGCAAAAACTTGGTTAACTGCTTTTCGCTATTTTCTCGTCTCCACAGGCATCCCCACAGGCCCGGCGCCCGGAAAACCCCGCCAGGCGGGGCGAGGCGCCTCACCGCCGGTGCTTTTTTGTTGCGCGTGGCGGGCGGGGTGGCGTAGCGGCGGCATCGAACCCTTTGTTTCTGAAGGATGACCAAGGCACGCGGTGGTTCGGCAGCAGCTGGCTAACCGGGGCCTGGAAGAAGAAGTAGGCTCCCTCAAGCAGCAAGCCGGCAGCTCCCAAGACTGCTAACCGGCAAGACCGTTGCATTTCAATGATTTTGCTGCCGGCAAGGGCACGCAGGCAACCCAGCCGGCCGAAGTTGCATCTAGTCGTTTATGCCTCTTCCGCCGCGCCTTTACCGGATACGATACCTGCATATTTGCGCGTTTCTTATTTCCATAGCCGGTCATCATGATTGAATTGCGCAACATCCGCAAGAGCTACGAGGTGGGCACCAACCGGCTGGAAGTGCTCAAGGGCATCGATTTGCACATTCGGGCCGGCGAGCTGGTGAGCATTATGGGGTCGTCGGGTTCGGGCAAAAGCACGCTGCTCAACATCCTGGGCATCCTCGACGACTTCGACCAGGGCGACTACACGCTGGCCGGCACCCGCATCGACCGCAACCTTTCCCAAACCCGGGCGGCGCACTACCGCAACCAGTTCCTGGGCCTCGTCTTCCAGTCCTTCAACCTGCTCAGCTTCAAAAGCGCGCTCGAAAACGTGGCCCTGCCGCTGTATTACCAGAAAGTGGGCCGCCGCGAACGCAACCGCCTGGCCCTTGACTACCTCGACCGCGTGGGCCTGGCCGACCGCGCCGACCACCTGCCCAGCGAGCTTTCGGGCGGCCAGAAGCAGCGCGTGGCCATTGCCCGCGCCCTCATCAGCCAGCCCAAGCTCATCCTGGCCGACGAGCCCACCGGCGCCCTCGACACCCAAACCACTCAGGAGGTGATGGATATCTTCAAGCAGGTGCACGGCGCCGGCATGACGGTCATCATCGTGACCCACGAAAACGACATCGCCGCCCAAACCCAACGCATGATTCGCGTGCGCGACGGGCTCATTGTAAACGAATAACCCCCTGCTCTAACATGAAAACCTCTTTTCTGCTTCTCCTCGCCACTTTCGCCTGCAGTTTCCAGGGCCAGGCCCAGTCCTCGCCCACGGAAACGCAGGCAGTAGTCCGCCAGCTCAACCAGCTGATGCGCGACCCCAAAAAGCCCAAACAGGACGTGACGTTGACCATCAAGGGTTGTCACGCCGAACAGCTCATCCGCGACCGCGACGCCGACGTGAACACCTCCTCGCCCTTGGCCATGAGCTTCAACAACGGCGACTCGGGCTGGGCCGTGAAGATGGACAACGGCGTGTTTGAGATGAAAATGAGCTTCGACTGGGCCGACGTCACCGCCCTGACTTATGAGCCCGAGACCGACAAAGACGGGACGAAGCACTACCAGATAAAGATTAAGAAGAGCAAAAAAGGCAGCAACATCAGCTTCGATTTGCCGCTGTACACCACCGACCTGGCCGTGGTGAAGGACATAACCGCGCGCCTCGACAAAGTGCGCCGGGGCTGCAAAGGGTAAATCATTCAACAATTATCAATCAACATTTAGCAGTCGTTTCAACTGCGCATTGTGGCCTCATAGAACGGCGCCTAAATGGTAATGGATAATTGTTGAATGTTAACTGTTAAATGTCAAACGACCCATGTTCGACCTCGACAAGTGGCAGGAAATCTTGGGCATAATGCGGCGCAACAAGCTGCGCACGTTCCTGACCGCCTTTGGCGTGTTTTGGGGCCTCTTCATGCTCGTGCTGCTGCTGGGCGCGGGCAAGGGATTGGAAAACGGAATATGGAAGGAGTTTGGGGCGGGCGCCAAAAACAGCCTGTTTGTGAGCGCCGGCAAGACCTCGCTGCCCTGGCAAGGCCTGCAGCCGGGCCGCCAGCTCAAGTTCACCAACACGTGGACGGCGTGGAGCTGCTGGCTTCGCGCAACCGCCTGTTTGGCGAGTACACCATCATCAACGGCACCAAAACGGCTCTTACCAGGTGTTTGGGGCCAACGCCGAATTCTTCCAAATTAGCGGCGAGCAGTTGGCCAGCGGCCGGCTTCTGAACCCGCTCGACGGCCTGGAGCAGCGTAAGGTGATGCTGCTGGGCGAGAAGGTGCGCAAGGTGCTTATCGGCGACAGCGCCGCCCTGGGCCGGTACGTGCAGGTGAAGGGCGTGTTTTTCCGGGTGGTGGGCACGTTCACGAACACCGGCAACAACGGCCGCAACGAGGAGCGGGCCTTCGTGCCGTTCACCACCCTCCAAACTACCTTCAACTAGTACAACCAGGTGCAGCGCATCGGTATCAGCAGCCGCCAGGGCACGCCGGTGAAGGTGCTCGAAGAGCAGGTGCGGCAGCTGCTGGCCCAGCGCCACAAGTTCGACCCCGCCGACAAGCAGGCCCTTGACCTCGACAACAACGAGGAAGAAGTGGCCCGGTTTGAAGGTCTATTTCGCGGCATCAAGCTCTTCGTGAGCGTGATTGGGGTGCTCACGCTGGTGGCCGGCGTGGTGGGCGTGAGCAACATCATGCTCATCATTGTGCAGGAGCGTACCCGCGAAATCGGGGTGCGCAAGGCGCTGGGCGCTACGCCCTGGAGCATCATCAGCATGATAGTGCAGGAATCGGTGGTGATTACCAGCGTGTCGGGCTACCTGGGGCTGCTGGCCGGGGTGGCTCTGCTCGACGCCGTGCGCTACGCCCTGGAGCAAGCCGGCGGCACCACGTCCTACTTCGACCACCCGCAGGTGGACGTGGGCGTGGCCCTGAGCGCCACGGCCTTGCTGGTAATATCAGGTGCCGTGGCGGGGCTGGTGCCGGCCACCAAAGCCGCCAACGTCAAACCCATTGAAGCGCTCAGGGCTGATTGAACAGTTGGTCTAACTTCTGTACGCTCAAACACAAAAAGACGTCATGCTGAGCGGAGTCGAAGCATCTCTACCGCAACACTAATTATTTACTTACGCCGTAGAGATGCTTCGGCAAGCTCAGCATGACAGGCTGGAGTCCTTTTACAATAGAATGACTGCCCCAATTCCTTTTTCCCATAAGCAATTCATGTTTGACCTCGACAAATGGCAGGAGATTCTCGGCACCGTGCGGCGGCACAAGCTGCGCACGGGCCTCACCGCGTTTGGCGTGTACTGGGGCATTTTCATGCTGGCCGTGCTGCTCGGCGCGGGCAAGGGCTTCCGCAATGGCGTGGAGCAGGAGTTCGACGTGGCCAAAAACGCGGTGTTCATTTGGTCGCAGCGCACCAGCGAGCCCTACGCCGGGCTGAAAGTGGGTCGCTTCATCCGCTTCACCAACGACGACGTGACGGCACTGACCCGCGAGGTGCCCGAGGCCGCCGTCATTCTGCCCCGCAGCTCGCTCGATGGCACGTTCACGGTGCAGTACGGCACCAAAAGCTCGTCCTTCTCCGTGAACGGCGAGTACCCCGGCTTCCCGGCCATCAAGGCCCTAAACCTAACTGGCGGCCGCTTTATCAACGCCCCCGACATTCGGGAGCGGCGCAAGGTGGCCGTGATTGGCGACCGCGTGGCCGAGGTGCTGTTTGGCAGCCAGGAGCCGCTGGGCCAGCAGATTCGCATCAAAGGCATCTACTTTCTGGTGGTGGGCCGCTTCAAGGCCGAGGGCAAGCCCGAAAACGCCCAGGAGGAAGCCCAAACCATCATCATCCCGCTCACCTCGCTGCAAAATACCTTCAACCAGGCCAACCGGGTGGGCTACTTCGCCTTCATTCCCAAGCCCGGCATTCCGGCCGCGGTGGTCGAAACCAAGGCCAAGCAGGTGCTGGCCCGGCAGCACAAGGTGGCGCCTACCGACGAGCGGGCCTTCGGCTCGGCCAACGTGGAGGAGGAGTACGCGCGGGTGCAGGGCCTGTTTACCGGCATTTCGGGCTTTAGCTGGCTGGTGAGCGTCGGCACCATTCTGGCCGGCATCATCGGGGTGAGCAACATCATGCTCATTGTGGTGAAGGAGCGCACCAAGGAAATTGGCATCCGCAAGGCGCTGGGCGCCACGCCCTGGAGCATCGTGAGCTTGATTGTGCAGGAAAGCATCGTCATCACGGCGGTGGCCGGAATGTTGGGCCTGCTAATGGGCACGGCGCTTATGGCCGGCATCAACTCTATGATTGCGGGCCAGAACGTGGGCTTCTTTGCCAACCCGCAAGTCGACGTGGGCGTGGCGGTGGCCGCGGTCTCGCTGCTGGTGGTATCCGGCGCGCTGGCCGGGCTGGTGCCGGCGCTGAAAGCCGCGCAAGTGCAGCCAGTAGTGGCCCTCAAAGACGAATAGAGTGAAATTTTACCTGAAAAAAAACAGCTCATTTGGCCGTCATGCAGAGCGCAGCGAAGCATCTCGCGTGCTACCAGTAATTCTTTTCAACGATTGGATTACTACCCCACGCGAGATGCTTCGCTGCGCTCTGCATGACCTTTTGCGCTCTGCATGAACTTCTTTAAATTTTCTTACCAATTGCCATGAAACGTGTTTTCCTCTCCCTGTTGCTGCTGCTGGTGCTGGCCGGGTTTGGCTGGCTGGGCTACTACTTCTGGAAGCAGGCCCACACCGACCCCATTACCTACCAGACCGAGACGCCCTTTGTGGCCGACATTGTGAAGAAAACCGTGGCCACGGGCAGCATCGTGCCCCGCCGTGAGGTGCTCATCAAGCCCCAGGTGTCGGGTATTGTGGAGGAGCTGTACGTGGAGGCCGGCCAGCCCGTGAAAGAGGGCCACCTGCTGGCCCGCATCCGCACGGTGGCCAATGCAGCCAGCGTGAACAGCGCCCAAACGGGCATTCAGGCGGCGCGCATTGCCGTGGAAACCAGCAAAACCGCCCTGGACCGCCAGAAAGCGTTGTACGACCAGAAGGTAATTGCCGAGCAGGAATACCTCAACTTCCTGGCCGACTACCGCGCCAAAAAGCAGGCCCTGGACGCGGCCGAAGGCAACCTGCAGATTGCCCAGCGCGGCGCCTCGCGCAACACCGGCGGCTCGCTGAACTTGGTGCGGTCCACCATCACGGGCATGCTGCTGGACGTGCCCATCAAGGAAGGTTCGTCGGTGGTGGAGCGCAACAACTTCAACGAAGGCACCACCATCGCCTCCATCGCCGACATGCAAAGCCTGGTGTTCGAGGACAAAATCGACGAGAGCGAAGTGGGCAAAGTCCGCGAAGGCATGGACTTGAACCTGACCATTGGCGCCCTCGAAAACCAGAGTTTCCCCGCCACGCTGGAGTACATCGCCCCCAAGGGCTTGGCCGAGGAAGGCGCCATCAAGTTCCAGGTTCGGGCCAAGCTCAAGCTCAAGCCCGGCCAGTTCCTGCGGGCCAACTACTCGGCCAACGGCGACATCGTGCTGGGCCGCCGCCAGCAGGTGCTGGCCATCCGCGAAAGCCTGCTGCAATTCGGCAAGGTGAACAAGGACAGCGTGTACGTGGAGGTGGAAACCGGCCCCCAGCAGTTCCAGAAGCGCCTGGTGAAAACCGGTCTTTCCGACGGCATCAACGTGGAAATCACCTCGGGCCTGGCCAAGGCCGACAAAGTGAAAGTACTGGGGCCACCGGCCAATGGCGAAAAGAAGAGCTAACTCCAGCGGCGCTACCCGGAGTCAGGCAGCATGTTAGTGCACTTGCCGGTGCGGAAGGGGCACTGTATAGAGGCCAGGTGGGAATTTGCGCCGAAGCAACGCAACTGGCCGCCCGAGTAGGTCTGGCTACATTGGAGCGCCGGGGCAACGCGCGTGGCGCTGCTGCGTTGTAGTGGCCGAGCTGCCCGCTGGCCTGAACTTGTGCAGGGTGACCAGGTTATAGGTCCCGGTTTTCGGTAGCGGCTACTCCAACGGGGCCAGACCACTGGAAGCAGCGGATAATGCCTTCTTAATTAACAGTCAAAAACCAATGAAATTCACCCTTGTTCTCGCCGCCGCGCTGGCTGCTTTTTCGGTTCAGGCGCAGGCCCAAACCGCCCCCACGGCCGCCGCGCCGCGCACGGCCGCCGACCAGATTGCCACCAAGCAAGGTCCGCTCACGGTGCAGCCCATTACGCACGGCAGCGTGGTGCTCACCTGGAACGGCAAGACCATTTACGTGGACCCCTACGGCGGGGCGGCGGCCTACGCCGGCTTGGCTGCGCCGGACGTCATCCTCATCACCGACATTCACGGCGACCACATGGACCCGAAAACGCTGGCCGGCCTCTCCGTGGGCAAGGCCTTGATGGTGGTGCCCAAAGCCGTTGCGGACAAGCTGCCTGCTGAGTACAAAGCGCAGGTGCGCATTCTCAGCAACGGCCAGAAACTTGACACGCTGGGCATGACAGTGTCGGCCATTCCGATGTACAACCTGCCCGAAGCGGCCGACGCGCCCCACACCAAAGGCCGCGGCAACGGCTACGTACTGGGCGTGGGCGGCAAAAACGTCTACCTCTCCGGCGACACCGAAGACATCCCCGAAATGCGCGCCCTCAAGGGCATCGACGTGGCGTTTGTGTGCATGAACCTGCCCTACACCATGGACGTGAACCAGGCCGCGCAGGGCGTGCTAGCCTTCAAACCGGCCATCGTGTACCCCTACCACTACCGCGGCCAAAACGGCCTGAGCGACGTGGCCGCCTTCCAAAAAACCGTGACCGCGGCCAACAAGAAAATCGACGTGCGGCTGCGCAACTGGTACCCGGCGGCCCAATAAACGAGCGGAGCAGCCAGGAACACCGGCCATTGCTGAGCGTCATTGCGGCGTATGCACTTCCTTCCCCGCGAAGGCAGCAACTGTCACCTCCGGGCGGCCAACGGCCCACGGCGCGCACATCTTAGGCAGTACCTGCTGGAGATGTGCGCGCCGCGGGCCGTTGGCTTTTTTGGGGGCCGTTACAAGCTCAAGAGCTCGCGGAAGCGCACCGACTGCTGGCGCGATACTTCCACCACCTCGGCGCCGCCGCGCAGCGTGAGGCGCAGGCTGTGGCTGAACCACGGCTCGACGCCCGCCACGAAGTTGAGGTTGATGATTTGCTGGCGGTTGGCCCGGAAAAACACCTTGGGGTCTAGGCGGGCTTCGAGCTGGGCCAGCGTGCGCGGAATCAGCGGGCGGTGCTGGTCGAAATAGATTTGGGTGTAGCTGCCGTTGATTTCGAAAAGCCGCACCTCGGCCAGCCGCACAAACCAGCACCGCTCGCCGTCTTTCACAAACACTTGGTCCTGCCCGGTCAGTAAGGTTGGGGCGGGCACGGCGGGCGCGGGCAGGGACGTAACTCTTGGGCTTTCGGGTAGCAGCTGGGCCCGCACCTTGTTGAGGGCGGCGGCGAGGCGCGCTTCCTGCACGGGTTTTAGCAGGTAGTCGAGGGCATTGACGTCGAAGGCCCGCAGGGCGTGGGCGTCGTAGGCCGTGGTGAACACCACCGGCGGGGCCGCTTCCAGCGAAGCCAGCAGCTCGAACCCGGTTTCGCCGGGCATGTGGATGTCGAGCAGCAGCAAGTCGGGCCGCTGGGCGGCCAACTGGGCGCGGGCCTCGTCCGCGTTGCGGGCTTCGCCGGCCACCACCACGTCGGGAAACGCTTCCAGCAGGCGGCGCAGCTCGGCCCGGGCCAGGCGCGAATCATCAACCAGCAACACGTTCATCGATGGGTGAATGAGTGAATGGGCGAATGGGTGAATGTTGGGGTAGCAGCGTCAAGCACTTCGGCGGTTGAGGCCGGGCTGGGGGCGGGCAGGCGCAAGGTGGCCAGCACGGTATCGGCCGCGGCGGGGTCGTTGGCCAGCGCAAACGTTGCGGCCGGCCCAAACGCCTGCGTCAGCCGCTCGCGCAGGCCCCGCAAGCCCAAGCCGCTGCTCGCCTCCGCCGCGGCGGGGGCGTACCGCCCGGGGCTGCGCACGGCCAGGCAGAGCCACCCGGCGGCGTCGAGCTGCGCTGTAAGGGCCACGCTGCCGCCGGCCGGGCGCGGAGCCACGCCGTGCTTAATGGCGTTTTCGACCAGCAGCTGCACCGTGAGCGGCGGCAGAGGGACGGCCCGGGCGGCGGGGTCCACGTCGAGGGCGTACTGCAGCCGGTCTTCCAGCTGCAAGCCTTCCAGGGCCAGGTAGTCGGCCACGATTTCCAGCTCCTGGCCCAGCGGCACGAGCGGCGTGGCGGCGTGCTGCATCACGTAGCGCAGCAGCTCGGCCAGGTGCGCCAGGGCTTGCCGGGCGCGCTCGGGGTCTTCGCCCACCAGCCCCCGGATGTTGTTGAGGCCGTTGAAGAGAAAGTGCGGGTTGAGCTGGGCCCGCAGCGTGTTGAGCTCGGCCTCGCGCACGGCCGCCGTCAGCCGCCACTTCTCAATTTCGGCCCGGCGCGAGCGCTGCAGGTAGTGCCAGCCCACGTAGGCCGCCGCCCACAGCGAGAGCAGAATGGCTAGGTTGAGGGAGTAGCCCAGCTGCGCGGCCCAGCCTTGCGGCCCCCGGTTGGCGTTTTGAAACGGCAGCCCCAGCGCCGATGTCAGCCCAATCACGACCACGCAGCCCACGGCCAGTAGTGCGTTGGCCAGCAGCAGCCGGCCGAGCAACGCCAGCGGCGGCTTGGCCAGCCACTGCCCCCGCCATATCAGCTGGCGCAGCAGGTGCGAGGCGCCCATCGTGGTGGCGGCAATGATGAAGCCCATCACGTCAAACACCCACGTGGGCGTGCCAGTAGATTTCGGCACAAATGCCCGAAACAGAACGATGTTGAAGACGCCGTACAGCGTCCAGGCCACGACCTGCATGCCCCAGTAAGAACGGCTGGGCTTGGGAACAGAAAGCGGGGACATGGCAGCTAGGAGTAATGAAGGAGAGCCCGCCGGGCCGACGCCCGGGCTACGCTATTTCTTCCGCGCGTAAGTTGCTTTGTCGGCGTAGTGCGTCTGCAAAAATGCGTCGGTCTGCTGAAAAAACCAGGCCGTGTCGTCGTACATCAGGAAGTGCTTGCCGGCCTGCGACATTTCGATGCGGTGCTGCGGCAGCTTCGCGTACTGGGCCGCAAAGATGGCGCGCGTCGAAGCCAGGGTGGCGCCAAACGGCTGGTAAGCGGCCCAGCTGCCGAGTACCAATGCAGGCTGCCGCACGGCGCCGAGGTCGGCGCGCAGGTCGGTGGTGTACATCTCGTACATGGCCTGTGCCACGCGGGCGGGGGTAGAGGCTTGGCCCCAGCGCGCCACCAGGCGTTGGCGGGCGGTGTCCGTCACCATGCTGGCCACCATTTGGCGCTGCTGGGCCAGCGGCATGTTGCCGGCGCTCACTTGCTGGCGCATGCCCTCGGCCATGGGGCGGGCGGTTTCCACGGTCGTGGCGGGGTTTTGAATGGCGGCCAGGAAGGGCAACGAATCGAGAATGACGAGCGGGCCAACCGCCCCGGGCTGCGTGGTGCTCAGCCACAGGCCCATGAAACCGCCCAGGCTGTGCCCAATGACGGCGGGTCGGTCCAGCTTTTGGGCGTTGATGTAGGCCAGTAGCTCGTCGCGCACGGCCGGCAGGAAGGGGGCCGTGGGGCTGCCGCCCGCCGCCGGGGCCAGGCCGCCAAACCCGGTCAGGCTGAGCACGTGGCACTGGTAGCGGCTTTGGTAGCGGGCCACGGTTTCGTCCCACACGGCCCCGGGGCAGGTCAGGCCCGGAATCAGGAGTACCGGCCGGCCCTTGCCCACCACCCGCACCGCAAAGCTGGGGTGGGCGGCCGGGTTGTCGGCCACCACGGCGGTGGGCAGCGCTGCGGGCGGGGTTGTCGCAGCAGCTGGCTGGGCATGGGCGGCGCCCATCAGCAGGGCAGCAACAGAACGGCGGAGAGCGGCATAGTTCATGGCGAGGGGTGTGTTTACGGGGTGAATGATGGCTCAAACCTACCCCTGCCCTTTCCGGCCCCAAAGGCAATTTCCGCCAACGGGCATTTTGCCCCGTAAACGGGCGCAAACCCGGCTGAACCAACCTCGCTGCCAACCGGTGGGCCCTGGGAGAAGTGCTTAAAAGCTATTCGAGTTAGGCTGAACGGGCCTTGATGCGGGTGCGCAAGTACCCCGAAATTTCATTTCGGCCCGGCAGAACAACTGGTGCAGGCTTCGGCAGACCGTGCGACCGGGCCGAAATGGAATTTCGGGGTACTCGTTCCGGCTCAAACCGCTGCTTAGCGCGGCGGCTTGGTGGCGTTGATGCCCGGCGCGTTCTGCACGCGGCGCGCTTTCACGTTGATGAACCGGGCCGTTTCGACGCCCTTGGCTACCGGGGCCTGGAAATCATCGAGGGTGAGTTGCTGCACGTCGTCGGCAAACAAAGCCGGGCGCTGGTCCGGGCCGTTTAGCTCGAAGCGGATGTTGCTCAGCGTCAGGTCGCGCACGTGCCGGGCAAACAGGCCGTAGGCGGGCGTGGGGCCCAGCAGGAAGGGTTCGGGGTATTGGGTTTCCAGGGTGGCCAGCTCGGGGAGGGCGCGCTGGCTTTGGGCGGTGGTGCCGCCGCCGTGGTAGCGCACGTAAATGTTGCTGAGCCGGATGCCTTCCAGCGGGTGCCCCGGCACGCCGGTAATCTGAATGCCGCTGAGCGAGTCCCGGGTGGTGACCACCACGTTGCCAATGGAGATGTTGCGCACCACGCCCGTTTTCGTGGTTTCGGCCGGGCCGCGGTTGCGGCTGCCCAGGGCAATGTAGAGGGGGTAGTGCGAGACGTTGCGCATCGTCAGGTTGGAAATGCTGATGTTCTCCATGATGCCGCCGTCCACGAGCTCCAGGGCCAGGCCGTTGCAGCTGTCGAACACGCAGTTGGACACCACGCAGTTGCGGAAGCCGCCGTTGGACTCGGTGCCGAACTTGATGCGCCCGCTCGACCAGCCCACTTTGGCCGGGATGCGGCGCCCGTTCAGCAAGGTGCCTTCCTCGAATCCCGACACGGCGCAGTTGGTAATCAGCAGGTTTTCCGTGGGCCAGGGCCGGCCCAGGGCGTAGGAGCTTTTGGGGCAAATGGCGTCGTCGTGGGGCGAGTTGACGCGGCAGTTCGAAACCAGGGTGTTGGTGCAGCAGTCGATGTCGATGCCGTCGCGGTTGGTGTCGATGGTCAGGTTGTCGAGGGTGGTCAGGTCACAGCCCGTGAGCAGGATGGCAAAGTGCCCGCCGCGCACCATGGTCACGTCCCGGATGAGCACGTTGCGGCAGCGCTTCAGGGCGATGGCTTTGTCGCCCAGGCCGATGGAGCCCCCGGTGGGGTTGCCCAGGTGTTCTTTGTCTTTGAGCGTGAGCCCGCCGCCGTCAATCAGCCCGCGCCCCGTGATGGACACGTTGGCGAGGTCTTCTCCCCACACCAGGCTGTTGTGAAAGTAGGTGTGGCCGCCGTCCTGGTAGGCTTTTCCGGCAAAGGGTTCGGCCGGGTCGTAGGCGTTCATGGCCTGCGGGGCGCCCAGCAGGACGGCGCCGGCGCGCAGGTTGAGCTCAATGTTGCTCTTCAGGTGAATGCTGCCGCTCAGGTAGGTGCCCGCCGGCAGGTACACGGTGCCGCCCCCGGCCTGCGCCGCCGCCGCAATGGCTTTGTTGATGGCGGGGCTGTCGAGGGTTTTGCCGTTGCCGGTCGCGCCGTAGGCGCGCACGTTGTACTCGCCGGAAGCGGGTTGGGCCGCCACGCGCAGCGTAAGCAACAGCCAAAGAAAAAGCAGCCGGTATAGCAACGACATAGCGCACGGGACAAAAGGACGGGGGCAAAAAGGTGTCCGCGGCACCGCCAGGCTCGGCGCCAGGCACCGCTGCCGGACAGCAACCGACCACCCCGCCACCCAGCCATACCGCTGAACCGTGGTAAAACTAGTTGGTCTCGGGTGCACCGTAGCGGCACCCGGGCTCCCATTGGCAAAGAAAGGCGTTGGGCAAGGTCACTCATTCACCGCAGGTCTCTTCTCTCGCATGGTATACCCAATCAGGCGGCCATGCCGAACGGAGCCACCCTTCGGTTTGCTCCGCTCGGCATGGCCGCCTGGTTAGATAGGCTCTTACAGCGGTTTCGGAGCCGGTGT